>NZ_JBFRJZ010000037.1:36579-88080 GCF_041469125.1 Vibrio sp. 10N.286.51.E5
TGGTCGTCATGACCGTGTTCTGCATGGTCATGGCCTTCATGGTCGTCATGATCGCCTTCTAAGGTGTTTGCCACTGACTTGAACTTCAGAGTACAACTCGCATTGTTAAAACTAAACAGCTCTTCTGGCTTGTTTAATTGTGCGATAGCCTGCTCAAACACTTTCTTCTGTTCTGCAGTTTCTGGAGCATGTTCAAACCCAACCACATCCGCGCCTGGAGCTGTTACTTCAACAAGCAGTTCTTGCCCATCTTGCGCGATGTTTACTTCAACTTGACCATGTACGTGTGCATCATGAGAGCGGAACTCTTCGTTAGCTAGAACATTTGTAGAGACAGTCATGCCGATAACAACGGCTAAAATAGTAGGTTTCATGTTTTTTTCCTGAATAAAGGTTAATTAAAAAGTAGTGGTAATTAAGCGATATTTACAGGAGGTGAGCGTGCCAAATAAGCGAAATATAGCCGCTGTAGTGAAGTTACTGACTCTGTGATAGCGACAGTAAATTCCGAATGGAACTCTGGAATCTGTGGTAGTGAGTGCGCTGTGATGAACTGATTAAGCGAAAACAGCTCACAATGGTGTGAGGTGTGGTGCTCTGGTGCGATATCCACGATGTGTGTTGCGGCTAACACGCTTAACATGAGCATAAGCCCAAGCAAGAAGCCTGTTTTTCGTTTCACATTGTTGGGTGTGTTTTGCCACATCAGGATGATTAACCACAGAATTAAAAAAGGATACTGTTATAATATAACAATATCCTTTGGTTAGGTCTCGAAAAAGACGCGAATATCTTATTAAAGACTCGCTTTAATCAACTCAATGACTTGAGTGACTTCTGATTCGTTTAATGCACCTTCTTTTACAAACAAGATTTTACCTTGCTTGTCTTGAACGATAATCGCTGAACTTTCTTCTTTTAGAGCCCATGATGACGCAACGGCGCCGTCTTCATCTAGGACCATAGAAGACCATGGAAATTCTTCTTTGCTGCTTTCGGCTGATGACTTAACAAAAGACCCAGTCCCCCAAATCGCATCATCTTGGTTGATGATGGTGGTGGTTTGGTAGCTGTCTTCTGAGAACTTCGATGCGGTAATGGCTGCCATCAGTGGTGCGTTGAGCTCTTTAGAGCTGCTGCGGCCAGCGATAGCTTGAACGACGCGAACTTTACCTAGAAGATCATTGGTTGCCCAAGCTTGATATCCAGTATTTCCGTCGTTTAGAACAATCTCACCATAGTTACTCACATCGACGGCAGGCAGGGTAGCGCCTACTGATAGGTTGTGAGCATTGGCGAAGAGTGGAGAGGCTGCGGCTAGAAAAGCCAGTAGAGTTTTGTTTTTCATTATATTTTTGTTCCGCTTATTGGTTTGCACAGGAAGTATAATATGAAATTTGAAAAATGCCTCTTTAACTTTTTTATCGTACGACGTAGAAAGAAGTTGCAGGCTTGTTACCAAAAGGTATAATGCATCAATATCGAGATGAACAATAGATTATCTTGCTGTTTGCTAAAGGAATTAGCGATTAAATGTGCTTTGAACAGCGACGCTGTTCAGGTATGTGACTGTAGTACTCAAATGGAATTGAGGTTGTATTATGTTAAGAAAATTTTCTACTTACCGTCCACATCAGGTGGCGCGTTTCGTTAAAGTCCTGTTCAAAGGCCAATTTGCTATTGAAGGTGTTGGAGAGTTTCGCTTCGACCAAGGCAAGGTGCTTCTTCCTGAAGTTTCAGACAAACAAAAGCTCACTATTTTTAAAGAAGTTAACGGCACGATTGCAGCGTTGCCGGTGTAACTGCGCTTTATCGATTTGTTTGCACTGAATAGATTAACAATGAAAAGGGCTTCCTAATTAATGGAAGCCCTTTTTTAATGCGTGTCGTTCTCGCTGGTATGTCGAACGGCACTTTATTGTGGAGGGAAGCAGACACCTGTTCCACCCAACCCGCAATACCCATTCGGATTTTTAGCCAGGTATTGCTGGTGGTAGGTTTCTGCGAAAAAATATTTTCCAGCAGGCAGAACTTCCGTCGTGATCTCGTTGCCTAAAGATTCAGTCATTGCTCGTTGATATTCACGTTTAGAGTGCTCAGCGATAGATTGTTGTTCTTCACTGAAGGTGTAAATCGCAGAACGGTACTGAGTTCCTAAATCGTTGCCTTGGCGCATTCCTTGAGTTGGGTCATGACGCTCCCAAAAGGTCTCAAGTATTCGAGCTAGAGAGGTTTGTTCACTATCAAATATGACACGAACGACTTCGGTATGGCCGGTTTGCCCAGTACATACTTGTTCATAAGTGGGATTAACTGTGTATCCGCCAGAGTAACCAACGGATGTTGAAATAACGCCATCCAATTGCCAAAACAAACGCTCAGCTCCCCAGAAGCATCCCATACCAAACAGGACTTCTTGTTGAGAGTCCGTAGGCGCATCGAGCAGGTCGGTTTGATTGACGAAATGGCGCTCAGTGATTCGAATTGGGTCAGCATTTCCCGGTAGTGCGGTTGCTGCAGAAACCAGTTGTTGTTTGTTTAGCATGTTATATTCCTTTTCGCATACGTTTACCGCGCTGGCTTTTATTTAACGTGGGTTCATATTAACTGTTGGTCAATATTGAATAAGTCTTTAAATTAGACCGTGTTATTCCAGGATTTATTACAGACTCAATGCCTATTTAGCGGTATTATTTCTTTTCACTTATTAACGTATTGATAACTTCTTCACCAATTAAACATGATAAGAAAAACTTTACCAGTTCTGATTGGCACTCTATTGTCATCGACGCTCGCTTTCGCTGACGTTTCCCTTGAAATCAAAGGGCTAGATGGAGCGCTTGAGGATAATGTTGATGCTTATCTGAGTGCGATCCCTGAAGAAGAGTATTCGGTTTCACTAAGATTCCAATCCCGCTTGGAATCTATGATTAAAGAAGCTCTGAATGCGTTAGGCTACTACCACCCTAAAATCACATTTACTCACTCCGAAGATGATACCGAAATGACCGTTACGGTTGAGCCGGGAGAGCCTGTTGTTATTTATACTTCAGATATCGTTCTGACGGGTGAAGCCAAAGATGACCCAGACTTTTTAGCCTTGATAGCGAAGAGTAGCTTGTCTAAAGGTTCGACTCTGAATCATGGTAATTATGACTCTTTGAAATCGTCGATCCGCAACCTTGGCTTAGCGAAAGGCTACTTCGATGGTGCTTATGATCTTAGTAAGCTAGAAGTCGCTCCTGAATTGAACCGCGCTTATGTTCGTCTTCATTATAACAGTGGTATCCGCTATCACTTTGGTACTACTCAGGTTACTGGTAGCCAGATAGAAGAAGATAAGGTGCAGTCACTTAAACCATTTGAGGATGGCGAACCTTACTCAATCACCAAAGTCGGTGAGTACAACCAAAACCTGTCCAATACGGATTGGTTCTCCTCGGTATTTGTTGAACCAGATTTAAGCCAGTTAGGCGAAGGCCGAGAGATCCCGATGAAGGTTAGCCTTGCTCCGCAAGCTCGTAACCAAATCGAAACTGGTATCGGTGTATCCACCGACCTTGGCGTAAAAGGCACTCTGAAGTGGAAAAAACCTTGGGTTAATGAACAAGGCCATAGCTTCAATAGCAGCCTGTCGATTTCTAAACCTGAACAGACGATTACCGCTACCTATAAAATCCCTCTGGATGACGTACTGAACGACTACTATCAAGTTAAGTACGGTATGAAAAACTTGGATAATCGTGATACCAAGAGTTTGGAGTCAAACTTAGCGCTAGAAAGATATTGGCGACTGGATAACGGTTGGCAACGCACGGTCTTCATTCGATACTTGGTCGAAAACTATGAGCAAGGTTTGCAGGATGATTTAGCGCAATTTGTGCTGCCGGGTATCTCTTTCTCACGCACTCGAACGCGAGGCGGTTCGATGCCGATGTGGGGCGATAAACAAACCATTATGGTTGAAGCGGGTGATGATACCTTGTTATCTGAAACTAAGGTTGTTCGTTTTCAAGGTCAAACCGCTTGGATTCGAAGCATTGGCGACAATCACCGAGGCTTAACTCGACTTCAATTTGGCGGCAACTTTGCCGATGAGTTTGATAAGCTATCTCCCTCCCTAAGATTCTTTGCTGGTGGTGACAATAGCATTCGTGGTTATGGTTATGAGTCGATCTCTCCTCGAGATGAAAGTGGCGCACTAACGGGTGCCAAATTCATTGCAACCAGCTCGTTTGAATACCAATACCGCTTGGTTGGAAACTGGTGGGGCACAGCATTCTACGACATTGGTGATGCCTTCAATGATAAACCTGAATGGAAACATGGTACCGGCGTCGGGGTTCGTTGGGCGTCGCCCGTCGGCCCTGTGAGCTTAGATTTTGCTTGGGGTCTAGATGCAGCAAAAGGTGATGAGTTCCAGTTACACTTTAGTTTAGGGCCAGAATTATGATCAAAGTGATGGGCAAGTGCATCAAGTGGACGTCGATCTCATTGACGTCTATTTTGCTGTTGTTGATAGCCTTGCTAGGTTTTGTTTTGTTCACCAATCCAGGGTTGAACACTGTGTTGTGGGGCGCTGAAAAAGCGTTGCCACAGCTTAAAGTGGAAAGCACTAAAGGGGCTCTGTTCCCGAGCTTTACGCTTAATAATGTTCAGTTTAAAGATGACAGCCTGCATATAGACACCAAAGTTCAAAAGCTGAACTTGGCGATTAATCCTCGCTGTCTGCTCGACCCTAAGTTGTGTGTCGATCGTTTAGCGATTCAAGGATTGGACTTCGCATTTACTGAACTGCCTCCGGCCTCTACAGAAGAAACAGAACCTACTCCGCCCGTAACATCGGTAAAAACACCGTTGCCAATCGTAATCAACCGTATCGCTTTGTCTGATATCAAGTTGAATATCTTAGGGCATGAAATTGAATGGAGCTTGTTCTCTACGGCTTTGAGTATGCAGGGCGAAAAGCTAACTGTATCGCCAACCTTATTCAATGATCTTAAGGTTAAACTCGCTGAGTCGACAGAAGAACCGCAAGCAGAAAAGGTTGAGCCAAAAGCTGCCGTTAAAACGGCTATCGAATTGCCGGAAGTCTGGATTCCTCTGCAGGTTGTGTTGGAGCGTTTTGACCTCAACCGTTTCACCTTAGAACAAGAAACACCAATCGTTGTTAACCACCTTGGGCTAGAAGCTCGCGCGGGCAAACACACGGTTGATGTTTCAACTCTCGAACTCGATATGCCACAAGCAAGCGCCAATCTAACCACGAAGGTTGAGCTCAAGGGCGGTTACCCGCTAGAACTTTCTTTGGATGCGTTGGTGAAAGAAACCGACCTTGTTGGGCAGAAGTTGTCTCTGAAAGCACAAGGCAGCGTGGCTAAGCTAAACCTAGACTCCCAATTTTCTGAGCTGATTGAGGCAAAGTTGTCTGGGGATATTCACCCCTTAGAACCGACTCTGCCATTTGACCTTCTTTTAGAGGGCGGACAAGCACAGTGGCCCCTTACCGGAAAAAGCGATTACCAAGCGACAATTGAGCAATTTAAAGCTGATGGCTCACTAGATGGTTTTAATGTTCTTCTTAAAGGTGAAGCCGATGGTAAGGAAATCCCTGAATTAGCCATCGATCTACAGGGTAAAGGCACGACGGAACAAATTGTTCTCGAGCGTCTAAAGCTCAACACGCTAGGCGGTGAGCTTAACGGTGTCGTTAAAGCGAACTGGAAGAGTCTCGTTAACTGGCAAGCTGACGTGACACTCAAAGATATTCAACCGGGTCTGCAGTGGCCAGAAGCTGAGGGCAACATTAGTGGAAACATCGTCACCTCAGGTGAGTTGACTGAAGCGGGCGGCTGGGCGATTGAACTGCCTAAATTGGATATTGAAGGGATCTTGCGAGAATACCCTCTGGATATCGAAGGTCAGTTGTCAGCGTCGGATCGCAGCGCGAGCGGTGAACCAAAACTGAAAACCAGTGGTTTGAGCTTAGCTCACGGTGTTAACTCGATTAAGGCTCAGGGTGAGCTTGATAAGAAATGGGACATGGGTGTTGAGATTCACTTCCCTGAGCTTGTAAAAAGCGTCCCTGATTTGAAAGGTAAAGTGATTGGTAACATCCAGCTCAGTGGTCCAACGAAAAAGCCTGAAGTCGATCTCGCTCTAAATGTGGATAAGGTAGATTGGAATAACGAAGCAACACTAGAATCCTTGTCGCTTAATGGTTCTGTGGTTCCTCTGCCATTGCCTGAAGCTCAAGCTGATCTTGAATTAAAAGCTAACAACCTAACCTATCAAGATCAGAGCGTAAAAAGCATTGATCTCACGGTGAGTGGTGGTGAGAAGAAACACACAGTGACACTTGATGTGATATCCGACATCGTGTCTACAAGCTTAGCTATTTCCGGAGAGTTGATTCAAAAGCCTTCTCTTATTTGGTATGGATCGTTAGACAGAGTCAAAATCACCACTCAGCAAGGCCCTTGGGTGTTAGATCAACCTGTCGCGATAAATGCGGATGTTGATAAACAGTTTGCCGATGTTCAAGCGCACTGTTGGAAACAATCGGGTTCGAGCGTGTGTTTGGATGAAGACGTTCGTGTCGGAAAATCGGGTGAGGCCAAGGTAGCCATCAATCAATTCGATTTCGAGCAGATTAAAGCCTTTGTGCCTAAAGAGACGCAATTACAGGGCTTAGTCAATGCGACTGCTCATGCAAAGTGGTCTGAACAAGATGAGCCTGAAGTCACGGTAAGCGTTGATATGCCGAAAGGTCAGGTTGTTCAACAAGTGGGTGAGCCAATCACACTGGGTTGGGAAAGCGTTGCATTGAATGCCCAACTGAAAGACAACAAACTGGATGCCGATTTTAAGTTGGATGTTTCCGACAATGGTGACCTGTCTGGCACGGTGTCGTTACCGGATATTCTTGCCGAAGACAAAATGGTCGATGCGGCAATTAAGCTGACCACGTTCCATCTTGATTTCTTACAACCAATTCTAGGTGAATACAGCTTATTGAAAGCCGACCTTGAGAGTGATCTTCAAGTTAAAGGCTCTCTGATGCACCCTCAAGTCTTTGGTCAATTCTCTGTTGATGGTATTCAAGTCAAAGGCGATGTTACGCCTGTTGATGTGAAAGATGGCCGCATCGACCTCGACTTTGATGGTTATAGTGCAAAACTGGATGCGAATGTCGAAACACCTGATGGTCACCTTGATATTGAGGGAACCGGAGATTGGCAAGATCTTAAAGCATGGCATTCGAACGTTAGAGTTTTCGCTGATGAGTTGATGGTTGATATCCCACCGATGGTTAAGGTGAAGGTCGTACCTGATATGACTATTGATGTCACACCAGATCTGGCGAAAATCACCGGTGATATTGCATTACCATGGGGACGAATTGTTGTTGAAGATTTACCACCGTCAGCGGTTGGCGTCTCTTCTGATCAGGTTATTTTGAATAAAGATCTAGAGCCAGAAAACGAAGATACGAATCCATTCAATGTGATGACGAATATTAATATCTCCATTGGTGATGACTTTAAACTGTCTGCCTTCGGTCTTGAAGGTGATTTGGTCGGTAAGCTCAACGTGGCTCAAAAAGACCAAGGTCCATTTATTACAGGTGAAGTGAACATCGTCGATGGTACTTATCAATCATTCGGGCAAGACCTCTTGATTGAAGAGGGTAAGATCCTAATGAATGGACCACCGGATCAGCCATACGTAGCCATCAACGCGATTCGTAATCCTGATAATACTCAGGATGACGTGACCGCTGGTATTCGAGTGACTGGCCCTGCGACAGAGCCTACCATCGAGATTTATTCTGACCCAGCGATGCCACAAGCGAACGCACTGTCTTATATTTTGCGTGGCCAAGATATCGACGGTGAGTCGAGCGGTTCGATGACAACGACTTTAATCGGTTTGAGTTTAGCGAAGAGTGGTAAGGTTGTTGGTGAAATCGGTGAAGCCTTTGGTGTAAAGGACTTGCAACTGGATACTGCAGGCTCTGGCGATGACTCTCAAGTGACGGTAAGTGGTTACATCCTGCCTGGCTTACAGGTGAAGTATGGTGTGGGTATCTTTAACTCGTTAGGTGAGTTTACCGTTCGTTATAGATTGATGCAGGATCTCTATGTTGAAGCTGTTTCTGGCCTAGACAGTGCTGTGGATCTTCTCTATCAATTTGAGTTCGAGTAGAGCCGTATGGGAGGGCATATGCAGCATCTTGTTTTTGTCTATGGAACCTTGAGGCAAGGTCAGTCCAATCACCATTATTTGCAGGGCTGCGATTTATTAGGGCAGTTTGATACACCTAAGGAATACGCACTTTTTGATTTAGGTGCCTATCCGGCGATGATTTTGGGAAAGAAAAGTGTCGCTGGTGAGGTCTATATCATTAACGACGAAATTTTAGAGTCGCTCGATCGGCTAGAAGATGTTCCTGTTGAGTATCGTCGCGAGCAAATAGAGACTATATTTGGATTAGCATGGGTATATTTGTATCAGCT
The DNA here is from genome assembly GCF_041469125.1 of Vibrio sp. 10N.286.51.E5. Classification (NCBI taxonomy): domain Bacteria; kingdom Pseudomonadati; phylum Pseudomonadota; class Gammaproteobacteria; order Vibrionales; family Vibrionaceae; genus Vibrio; species Vibrio sp. 10N.286.51.E5. The sequence continues at coordinate 45,099 of NZ_JBFRJZ010000037.1, forward strand.
TGATCTAACAGCTAATAAAGAAATACTTTCGGGTAACTGGTGTCAGCGGAACAATGATTCCTAACTAGTTAATCACCTTACGAGACAACAAAAAGCCAGCACTGAGGTGCTGGCTTTTTAATAGCGTTAGTTTGAGAATGAAATGAGAGGGTTACTCAGGGTTCAGCTCAAGAAACTCTTCTACTTTACGTACCATTTTTGTTGAACCAACGAAGAAAGGCACACGTTGGTGTAGCTCAGTTGGTTTGATATCCATGATACGCTGTGCACCGTCTGATGCAATACCGCCAGCTTGCTCCATAAGGAAAGCAATAGGGTTGCACTCGTAAAGCAGACGCAGTTTACCTTGAGGGTGACTTTGCGTGCTTGGGTACAAATAGATGCCGCCTTTCAAAAGGTTACGGTGGAAATCTGATACTAGAGAACCGATGTAACGTGATGTGTAAGGGCGGTTGTCGCTTGGCTCATTTTCTTGGCAGTACTTGATGTACTTCTTAACACCCGTAGGGAAGCGGATGTAATTACCTTCGTTGATTGAGTAAATCTTACCTTCGTCTGGAATCATCATGTTTTCATGAGATAGGCAGAAGGTACCCAGTGATGGGTCGTAGGTGAAGCCATTTACGCCAGCACCTGTTGTGTATACAAGCATGGTTGAAGAACCGTAAATCACGTAACCCGCGGCTACTTGCTTGTGTCCTGGCTGTAAGAAATCTTCTTGTGTTGGTGGTGTACCGATCGGTGATACTCGACGGTAGATAGAGAAAATTGTACCAACCGATACATTTACATCGATGTTTGATGAGCCATCTAGTGGATCCATCAGTACAACGTATTTTGCGTTTTTGTTGAGCTCTTTATTGAAGGCGACAGCTTCGTCTTCTTCTTCACTTGCAACACCACAAACTTGGTCACGGGCTTCTAGAGCCGCTTTAAATTTGTCGTTCGCGTAAAGGTCTAGCTTTTGCTGCTCTTCACCTTGCACGTTGTCTGTACCAACAGCGCCAGTGATGTCGACTAGGCCAGCCTTGTTGATCTCACGGTTAACAATTTTTGCAGCAAGTCGAATAGACGACAAAAGGGATGATAGATCACCGCTTGCATGGGGGAAGTCACTCTGTTTCTCAACAATGAACTCACCAAGGGTGCGCATCTCAGACATGTTATTTCCTTAAACTTCTCTCAATATTAGGGGGGATTTGAGCACTGTAGATTCGGCCTCTTGAGTGGGCTTTATTCATCTAGACGCTTACCTAAATTCTAAAGGTTAGATCTTTTTAATGGTAATGAACTAAGCGACACAGATCTCACTTACTATGTCGACTCAATTTGTTTTGCATTGCTGCTCGCTTTTAATCGCCATTTAATGATAATGAGTGCAAGCCGTTTTAATTAGGCACTGTTTATTTAGCCAAGCGTTTGGAAGCAATTTATGCATATTCATATCTTAGGAATTTGTGGCACCTTCATGGGTGGTGCTGCGGTATTGGCTCGTCAATTAGGTCACAAGGTTACGGGTAGCGACGCGAATGTTTACCCACCAATGAGCACCTTGTTGGAATCACAAGGGATTGAAATTATTGAAGGGTTCGACCCTAGCCAATTAGAACCAAGGCCAGATCTCGTGGTTATCGGTAACGCAATGAGCCGCGGTAATCCGTGTGTTGAGTATGTGTTGGATAACAACCTTAGATACACCTCTGGTCCTCAGTGGTTGCAAGAGTTCTTACTGCATGACCGTTGGGTGTTAGCGGTATCGGGAACGCACGGTAAGACCACGACATCAAGCATGTTGGCTTGGATCTTGGAAGACTGTGGCTATGCACCGGGCTTCTTAGTTGGCGGAGTGTTGGGTAACTTTGGTATCTCTGCTCGCCTTGGTGAAAGCATGTTCTTCGTGGTAGAAGCCGACGAATACGACAGTGCTTTTTTCGATAAACGATCTAAGTTCGTTCATTACCACCCAAGAACCTTAGTGATGAATAACCTAGAGTTTGATCATGCGGACATCTTTGACGATCTTGAAGCGATTAAGCGACAATTTCATCATTTGGTGCGTACTGTGCCAAGCAATGGTCGCATTTTCTCACCTAAGCAAGACAGCGCTATTGAAGATGTTCTAGCTCGCGGTTGCTGGAGTGAAACTGAATCGAGTGGCGAGCAAGGCGACTGGGATGCCAAGAAACTGGTCAAAGATGGCTCTCAATTTGAGGTTTACTTCCAAAATGAATGTGTTGGAACCGTAAATTGGGATTTAGTGGGCGACCACAACGTAAATAATGCTTTGATGGCGATTGCAGCTGCACGTCATGTGGGCGTGACACCTGACCTTGCTTGTGAATCACTAGCTACCTTTATTAATACTAAGCGCCGTTTGGAGTTTAAAGGCGAGGTGGCAGGTGTGTCTGTTTATGATGATTTTGCTCATCACCCAACGGCGATTGAACTTACGCTCGGCGGCTTACGTAATAAGGTCGACTCGAAAAAAATCATTGCCGTTTTAGAGCCTCGTTCCGCCACCATGAAACGTGGTGTGCATAAAGAAACCTTGGCTGATTCGCTTAAACAAGCGGATTCTACCTACTTATTCCAACCGGATAACATTGATTGGTCAGTTCAAGATGTTGCAGACGCTTGTCACCAACCGGCACACGTGAGTGATGACATGGATGCATTCGTTGCTAAAATTGTCTCAGAGGCACAAGCTGGCGACCAAATTTTGGTAATGAGTAATGGTGGCTTTGGTGGCATTCATCAAAAACTGTTGGATGGATTGGCACTCAAAGGCTAACGGCATCCACGACCTTATAATTTGAAGTAATTGAGAACATGACAAAACACGATAAAGCGATAACCCTTGCTTTCACTGGCGCATCCGGTGCGCCTTATGGCCTGCGTTTACTTGAATGCCTTTTGGCAGCCGATTATCAGGTCTACTTGCTGATTTCATCGGCAGCGCGAGTGGTATTGGCGACCGAGCATGAACTTAAGTTACCTGCTGGGCCAGATGCGGCGAAACAAGCTTTGGTTAAACATCTTGGCTGCGACCCTGAAAAGCTGGTGGTGTGTGGCAAAGATGATTGGTTCTCGCCGGTTGCCTCTGGTTCAGCAGCACCTAAACAGATGGTCGTTTGTCCATGTTCAGCGGGAAGCTTGGCTTCGATTGCTCATGGTCTATCAGATAACCTGATTGAGCGAGCAGCAGACGTAGTCATGAAAGAGCGAGGCCAATTGTTGTTGGTGGTTCGCGAGACGCCATTTTCGACGCTTCATCTCGAGAACATGCACAAACTTTCGACCATGGGCGTAACGATCATGCCTGCAGCTCCGGGTTTTTATCATCAACCCAAGTCAATTGAAGATCTGGTCGACTTTATGGTGGCGCGTATTCTAGATCACCTTGGTATCGAACAAGGTTTAGTGCCACGTTGGGGTTACGATCAACGTAATTGATCCAAACTTGATAGCTTATTGTTAAAAATCAAATTACAATTCTGAACACTCATCGGGGAGCGAACCATTCAAATAATGAATGCGAGCTGAGATCAAGCAGGTGCTTGGGACCCGTAAACCTGAACCAGATAATGCTGGCGTAGGAATTGAGTTAGGAACAACCTCTACCGTTCTCCTCCCTCAAACCTGTGCCGCTCAGACCATGGAGAGCGTCCAGTGAAATTCACATTAACTACCCTTGCTGTTACTACAGCTATTTCTTTTTCTGCCTTTGCCGCAGACAACACTTTGACTATATACACCTATGACTCTTTTGCTGCGGATTGGGGCCCTCGTCCTGCCGTTGAAAAAGCATTCGAAGAGAAGTGTGGTTGTGATGTGAATTTTGTCGCTCTAGAAGATGGCGTGTCTATTCTGAACCGTTTACGTCTTGAGGGCGGCAACAGCAAAGCCGATATCTTGCTAGGTCTCGACAACAACCTGATGGCTGAAGCGAAAGCGACGGGCTTATTGGCTGAGCATAATGTTGATACGTCATCGGTAACGCTTCCTAATGGTTGGAACGACAGCACTTTTGTACCCTATGACTTTGGCTACTTTGCTTTTGTTTACAATAAAGAGAAACTGGAAAACCCGCCGAAGAGCTTGAAAGAACTGGTTGAGCAGCGTGATGATCTTAAGGTCATCTACCAAGATCCACGTACATCAACACCAGGCCAAGGCATGATGCTTTGGATGAAATCAGTATACGGTGATGAAGCGACAGCAGCATGGAAGAAGCTTGCTCAGAAAACAGTGACTGTAACCAAAGGCTGGTCTGAAGCTTATTCTATGTTCCTAGAAGGCGAGTCGGATTTAGTGTTGTCTTATACAACGTCTCCGGCTTACCACATTATTGCAGAGAGCGATTCTAAGTATGCAGCAGCAAGCTTCGAAGAAGGGCATTACACTCAAGTGGAAGTGGCCGCTAAGGTTAAAGGCAGCAAGAACGAAAAGCTTGCTGATGAGTTTATGGCGTTTATCCTAAGTGATGAATTCCAATCGGCGATGCCAACAGGCAACTGGATGTACCCAGTGACCGATATTGAGCTTCCAAAAGGGTTCGAGCAACTTACGGTTCCTCAGAAAGCGCTAAGCTTTACGCCCGAAGAAATTGCAGCTAAGCGTAAGCCATGGATTCGTGAATGGCAGAGTGCACTTACTTTTTAATTTGCTTTTAAAAAATTAGCTTTCTAACTTTCTGTATTTAAAGGTTTGTTCGATGTTAACTGAGCGAACCATTTACGGTAAAAAATCAATCTATGATAAAGAAAACACCTAAGGTTGGGATTTGGGTAGCGATACTCATTACCGCCTTCGTGGTTTCAGCAGTTGGGGCATTGCTTAGCAATGCCCCTTCTCTTGATATCAGCCAAGTATGGTCCGATCCCTACTATTGGCATGTAACGAAATTCAGTTTTTATCAGGCGACACTCTCAACGGTGCTGAGTGTTGGCTTTGCTATACCTATTGCTCATGCGCTGTGTCGTAGACAATTTTTTGGACGCGCTTTGTTGTTAAGGCTGTTCGCGTCGACCTTAGTCCTGCCAGTGTTAGTGGGTGTATTTGGCTTACTTGCGATCTATGGCAATAGTGGTTGGTTAGCTAAGTTTTTGGCGAACTTCGATATTGAATTGCCATTTTCCATATACGGATTGAATGGTATTTTGCTGGCGCACGTTTTCTTCAACTTGCCTTATGCCAGTCGCTTACTTCTGCAAGCGTTAGATACCGTGCCTGCCGAGCAACACAAGCTTTGTGCTCACTTGGGTATGAGTCATTGGAACAAATTCAGATGGGTTGAATGGCCTCGCTTAAGACAGCAATTACCACATGTGTGTGGCTTAGTCTTCATGTTGTGTTTTACCAGCTTTGCTACCGTGATGGCGCTAGGCGGTGGACCTAAATCAACCACTATCGAGCTCGCTATTTATCAGGCGATTAAATTCGACTTTGACCTTCAAGCTGGTGCCTTGCTCGCGATATGGCAAATGCTGCTGTGTGGTGTGCTAGCGGTGAGCATTCAACGCCTATCGAAGCCTATTTCAGTGACGGCCAGTCAGCTGTCGGAAGAGAAATATTTGGTTAAGGACAGCTGGTGGTCAAAAGCTTGGGATAGCTTTTGGATCATCATAGTCTCAATGCTGGTATTGCCGCCATTAGCTATGGTTATCGTCAGTGGAATTAACTCACAGGCATTAACCGTACTCAGCAGCGAGCCGTTTTGGGCGGCGTTAATGACCTCGGTTAAAGTCGCGTCATTAGCAAGTGTTATCGCAGTTGGTATTGGTATCGCCATACTGCTGACTAGCCGAGCATGGCGTTTACAGAACAAGAATTTTCGAGCCGATAAAATCGAGCTGATTGGCACTATTATCTTAGTGACTCCGGGGCTGGTGATCAGTACGGGTATCTTCTTATTACTGCGTTCATTCACCGATGTATTCAGTTTAGCTTTCTTTATCGTGATTGCCGTCAACAGCTTAATGGCGCTGCCTTACGTAATTAAAACCCTAGCTCAACCTATGCTGCATTTGTCTCAGCAGTACCAGTATGTGTGTGCAAGCTTGGGTATGACAGGTTTCACGCGTTTTAGGTTAGTGGAGTGGCGAGCATTGCGTAAGCCGATGGCGCAAGCCTTCTCGATTAGCTTTATGTTGGCGATGGGTGACTTAAGCGCGATTGCTTTGTTTGGTAGCCAAGATTTTAGAACTCTGCCTTTGTACCTATTCCAATTGTTAGGCAGCTATCAAATGGAAGCGGCGGCGGTAGTTTCTGTGAGCTTACTGTTACTGAGTGTCGGCAGTTTTAGCTTAATAGAATTCTTATTTACTCGAAGATCTAAGCTCGATGCTAAAGAATTAAGGAACCGATGATGTTAGTGATGAAAGATGTGGATTACCATTATCACAGAGAGTTGTTTAGCTTTGATTTTCAAGCTGAGCAGGGCGATATTGTTGCGCTTATGGGGCCGAGTGGTGCGGGTAAGTCTACACTGTTGGCGCTAGTTGCTGGTTTCATCGAGCCTACATCGGGTGAGATATCAGTGGCTGGGCAGTCGCTTATTGGTAAAGAAGCACATCAGCGTCCGTTGGCGATGTTGTTTCAAGAGCACAACCTGTTTGCTCACCTTACGGTGCGAGAAAATATTGGTTTAGGTCTGCATCCAGGTTTAAAGCTTACTGCAACCCAAAAGCAAGCTGTGGAGCAAGCCGCAGCGCAAGTTGGCGTCGCTGAGTATTTGGATAGGTTGCCTGAGCACTTATCCGGTGGTCAACGCCAGCGTGTCGCGTTAGCGCGTTGTTTTGTCCAACCTCATGATATTTGGCTGCTTGATGAACCTTTCTCTGCGCTTGATCCTTTGCTGCGTGAAGAGATGCTTAGCTTAGTGAAGCGATTAGCGGCAGAGCGAAATATTACGGTCTTGATGGTGACTCACCATTTAGGTGACGCACGCAGTATCGCGAATAAGTTTGTGTTTGTGGCGCTAGGTAAGGTGTTGGTTGAAGACTCGATAGAGGCACTGACGGCGGATCATCCACAGACAGAATTAAGCTCATTTGTTAAAGCGGGTGAGTGACGACTCATCACTCCTGTGAGTATTTATTGATATTGAGTGCTTCTTGATATCGAGTACGTCAAAAACAAAAAGACCTAGCATGTGCTAGGTCTTTTATTCACTCTATGAGTAAAGCGAGATAACGATTAGTCTTCTAGCTTTAGCTCTTTTAAGATTTGGAAGATTTCACGAGAAGCCTTTGCTGGCTTGTTCGCTGATTTCTCTTTGTTAGCTTGGCGAGCTAGCTGACGAAGACGCTGACGGTCTGCTTCAGGGTACATTTCCATTACTTCTGAAATAGCCGCATCACCTTCAGCAACAACACGATCACGCAGTTGCTCAAGCTTGTGCAGTTCAGCGGTTGCTTGCGAGTGCTTGTTACGTACTTTATCCAAAGCCGCTTGAATTGGCTCAGGATCAACATTGCGCATTACTTTACCAATGTATTGAAGTTGACGGCGCTTCGCTTCATTTTTAAAGCGTTGTGCATCTTTAATCGCTTGTGCCAAATCTTCAGACAGAGGAAACTTGTCTAATACAGAAGGCTTCAGGGAAACAAGTTCTTCCCCCAGTTTTTGTAGCGCTTCCATGTCGGTTTTCATTTCTGTCTTACTTACCCAGATGATTTCTTCTTCTGGTTCCCATGGGGCTTTTTGGTTTTTGCGAGCCATCTTTTCTGCCTATGTCACTATCTCAAACGAATATATTGCCTATTTTAGCAAGAATCTTGGGGAGAAAGCGAAATTCTTGTTATCCTACGTAATATTGACCTACAAAATTAGAATAGATATGGATGTAAAACAGCAAGTCGCCCAGCAAAGAGTTGAGCTAGAAGCCGCAGTAGCAAAAGCGTTGGACATGGCCTCTGTGAGTGCCGACGCCGCTGAAGTTGCTATTACTAAGTCAACGGGTTTAAGTGTTTCAACACGTATGTGTGAAGTGGAAAACGTTGAATTTAATAGTGATGGTGCACTTGGTATTACTGTTTATCGCGGCCAGAAAAAAGGCAGCGCATCTACATCTGACCTGAGTGAGAAGGCGATTGCTCAAACCGTCGCGGCCGCACTTGATATCGCTCAGTACACTTCTGAAGACCCATTTGCCGGTCCTGCGGCAAAAGAATACATGGTAAAAGAAATTCCAGATTTGGATCTTTTTCACCCTGATGAACCAAACCCTGACTATGCCGCTGAGATTGCGATTGCTGCTGAGAAGCAAGCGTTAGCTTATAGCGATAAGATCAAACAGAGTGATGGCGCAAGCTACGACAGCCACTATGGCGTTAAGGTTTATGGTAACAGCCATGGCTTACTAGCAAGCTATGCTTCTAGTCGTCATAGCACGAGCTGCTGTGTAATTGGACAAGGCGCTAACGGTGAGATGGAGCGTGACTACAGCTACACCGTTGCACGTCACCGTGACGAGCTGTGGACGCCTGAGCGTGTAGGTCAAGAAGCTGCAGAAAAGACCATTAGCCGTTTGGATGCGAAAAAGCTACCAACAGGCCAGTACCCAATTATGTTCGCTAATGATGTGGCAACTGGCTTGATTGGTCACCTTGTTATGGCGATCAGTGGCGGTAACCTTTACCGCAAGTCGTCATTCCTATTGGATCATCTCGGTCAGAAAATCCTACCTGACTGGTTTAACATTTCTGAGCGACCACATATCTTGCGTGGTTTGGCTTCAAGCCCATTCGATAGCGAAGGTGTGTTCACTCAAGATCGTGAAATCATCACTGACGGTGTGCTAGCAACTTACCTACTAACGAGCTATGCCGCACGTAAGATGGATATGACGCCAACCGGTCATGCTGGTGGTATTCATAACTGGTTCGTTAAATCGACCGGTCAAAACTTTGAGCAGATGCTAAAAGAGTTGGGTACTGGCTTCCTAGTCACTGAAGTGATGGGCCAAGGCGTAAACACCGTAACGGGTGATTATTCACGTGGCGCTGCAGGTTTCTGGGTTGAAAACGGAGAGATCCAATACCCAGTATCAGAAGTAACAATCGCAGGTAACCTAAAAGACATGTTTACTCAGATTGTTGCTGTGGGTAACGACGTAGAAACACGTTCGCAAATTCAAACGGGTTCTATCCTGCTTGAGTCGATGAAAGTCGCGGGTGAGTAATTCAATTAAAGCGAATCTGATGAATTAAAAAAGGGAGCCGTGGCTCCCTTTTTGTTTTCTGTATTTCGCCAAAATTGGCTAACTGCTTATGCTAACTAGATCAGTATGGTCGCTAAGCCTAGGAACACCGATAGGCCAATAACATCGGTTACTGTGGTCAGTGCCATACCGCCAGCAAGGGCTGGATCGATATTCATCTTCTTCAACATCACTGGGATAGTTACACCAGCAATACCTGCGACAATCAAGTTGGTCATCATCGCCGCTGAGATGATGCCTCCCAGTATCCAGTTACCTTTCCAAGCCACCACGATACCACCAATGATAACGGCCCATAGAACGCCGTTTAGGAAGCCGATGGCTGCCTCTTTGAGTAGCAGTTCGCGTTTGTTACTGTCACCGATATGACCGAGTGCCAAACCACGAATCACCAGAGCAACGGTTTGGTTACCCGCAACACCCCCCATCGAAGGCACGATAGTCATCAGAACCGCAATCGCTGCCATTTGATCGAGCGTTGCTTCAAACATGTTTGATACAGATGCTGCCGCCAGTGCTGCGAGTACGTTAGCACCAAGCCACACACTACGACGACGAGCAGATTTTACGACCGGTGCGAAGGTATCTTCGTCATCGTCCATACCCGCCATACTCATCATTGAGTGTTCGGCATCTTCACGGATAACATCAACCACGTCATCGATGGTGATACGACCAACAAGGTGCTGGTTACTATCGATGACAGGCGCAGAAACCCAGTTACGACGTTCAAACAGGCTCGCGATATCTGACGCACTGGTTTCTACCGCGATCGCTTCGTCGGCATCATCCATCACTTCTGAAACAGGGACATCAGGTTGAGTCGTTACTAGCGTGGTAAGTGATAGGTTACCGATAAGACGTTCTTCTTCATCAATAACATACAGAGCATCAGTTGCATCCGGCAGTTCGCCACGCATACGCATGTAGCGCAATACAACGTCAACATCGACATCACCACGAATCGTGATTACGTCGGTGTTCATGATCGCACCCGCTGAATCTTCAGGGTACGACAGGGCAGTTTCAACTAATGCACGATCGACGGAGTCCATTTGAGAAAGGACTTCGCGAGAAACATCGTCGGGTAGGCTTCGAAGTACGTACGCGACGTCATCGGTTTCCATACCTTCGGTTGCTTCTGCCAAGGTCTCAGGTGCCATTTTCGACACAAGAGCATCTTTGACGTCTTCGTTTAGTTCATCAAGAATTTCACCGTAGTCTTCAGGATCGGTGAGTTGCCAGAGTACGTCACGACTTTTGCGAGGGGAGGCTTCTAAAAGGTGTGCAATATCTTCAGGCTCCATGTCCTGAAGTTGTCGGCGTACGTGAACAAATCGGCCGTTTTCTAGGGCTTCGCTGACTTCTTGGAGGGTTTGGTGAGCTTGGTCGAATTCTAATTGCTCTGCCATATTTTCCTCCTATCTCATTATTCTAACAATGGTTGGAATAGTAACTTAATTCTGGGGCTTATTTAAATCATAAACTTAGATAGAACTAAGATTTAATATTGGTTGGTTCGTTGTTTGAGTCTTAGGCGTTGTGAGTGAAGCGTTTTCGCTACTCACCCTCATCAAACTTGTCTTCAATGAGATGACAGACGGCATCCAGTGCTTGCTGTGAATCGGTACCTGCAGCTTGAATCGTAATATGTTGCCCTTGCGCTGATTCCAGCATAAGTAACCCCATTACGCTGTCTGCTGTTGCTGTTTTATCTTCTTCGCTATGGATAGTGATGGTTGCATCAAAGCTTTGTGCAAGCTCAACCAACTTTACGGCTGCTCTAGCGTGAAGACCCAAGCGATTTTGGATCAGTACAGTTCGAGTTAATTCCATGGTTAGCCCTGTTGGTGCTTCTCTAGGGAGGCGTGTCTGATTTGAACTTGATGGCCAAGTTGCTCAAAGTACTCACCAATTTTCTGGGTTAGATAAACCGAGCGGTGTTTGCCGCCAGTACAGCCAATCGCGACCGTTAGGTAACTGCGATTGTTCTTCTCTAACATTGGTAACCACTGTTCAACAAAGCCTTGGATCTGTTGCTTGAGTTCCAGAACTTCTGAGTGTTCTTCTAGAAAGGAGTGAATTGGTGCATCTAGCCCGGTTAGTGGTCGTAGTGCAGGTTCCCAGTGAGGGTTCGGCAAAAAGCGAACATCAAACACGTAGTCGGCATCACTTGGCAAGCCATACTTAAAACCGAAAGATTGAAAGACGATGATCAGCTCTTGCTTCTCTTTGCCTTCAACTTTAAATCGAACCTTTTCACTCAATTCGTAGAGGTTGCAGTCACTGCTGTCGATCACAATGCTGGCGTGCTCTGCGAGAGGTGTCAGAAGTGTCTTCTCTAAATCAATCGCTTGCTCAAGAGATAGCTTTTCTTGGCCAATTGATAAAGGGTGGATTCTGCGGGTTTCGCTGTAGCGCTTAAGGAGTGTCTGCTTGCTGGCATCGAGGAACAATACATCAACATCGATGTTTGTAGCTGACTCGAGTTGCTCGAGCGTGTCGGTGACTAACTGAGGCTCTTTCGGTAGGTTACGTATATCAATACTTACCGCAACGTTTTGGTTGCTTTCGCGTACCGATTCGACAAAGTTGTTGAGCAGGTTTACTGGTAGATTATCGACACAGTAATACCCCAAGTCTTCTAGGACTCGTAACGCAACACTTTTACCGGCCCCTGATTGGCCACTAACCACGATTAATCGCATGTTATTGCTCGCAAGTTGGCACTTGAATCATGATGTCGTAAAGCTCTTGATCGCTCTGAGCATTACGCAGCTGTTTAAGAGTCTGCTTGTCGTTTAGTCGTTCTGCCATACAAGAAAGGGTTTTTAGATGCTCTTTGCATTGTTCGCTAGGAACAAGCAGGGCAAATAGTAGGTCGACAGGACGATTATCAATCGCATCAAATTCGATAGGATCTTGGCATTGCAGTAATACAGCTATCGCTTTATCACTGACATTCATACGAGCATGGGGAATCGCGATACCATTACCAATACCGGTACTGCCCATCTTCTCACGGCTCAACATACACTCAAATAGCTCTGTTGAATCTTGACCGCAGCTCTCAGCTGCTATCTGGCTGATGAGCTCAAGGGCTCTTTTTTTGCTTGTGCATTGGACTGCACTTTTGGTGCAGTCCAATGAAAGTACTTCGCTTAATTGCATGTTAGTGACTACTTAGCTTTTCTTTGTGCTTGTTGAGTTGGCGGACGAGTTTATCAACCAATGAATCAATCGCGGCATACATGCTTTCATCTGTTGCTGTCGCATGGATTTCCCCCTGATTTATATGCAGGGTAGCTTCTGCGATTTGATTGATTTTCTCAACTTTTAAAACAACCTGAACGCTATTGATATGATCAAAGAAGCGCTCAAGTTTGTCGAATTTGGTGTGAACATAGTCTTGCATTGAATCGGTAAGATCAACGTGATGGCCTTGAATATTGATTTGCATAGACTTTCCTTTTCAGTTGGTTGCCTGATCATAGTTGCTAAGTAACTAGCGACTAAATGAGCTTATAGCAGGCGTTTACGCTGACTCGATGGGGCAATGCCCAGAGACTCACGGTATTTCGCTATGGTACGTCTAGCTACCTGAATTCCTTGGTCAGCCAGTAAAGCAGCAATCTTACTATCACTTAGAGGCTTCGCGGTATTTTCCGCTGCGACAAGCTTCTTGATGAGTGCGCGAATTGCTGTAGATGAACATTCACCGCCATTGTCAGTGCTGACATGGCTTGAGAAAAAGTATTTGAGCTCGAAGATGCCACGTGGCGTATGCATGAATTTTTGAGTCGTCACACGAGAGATCGTGGATTCGTGCATATCAACAGCTAACGCAACATCATTAAGAACCATTGGCTTCATCGCTTCTTCGCCATGTTCGAAGAAATCACGCTGATGTTCAACAATGCATCGCGCAACTTTGAGTAGCGTCTCATTTCGGCTCTCTAGGCTTTTAATTAACCACTTTGCTTCTTGCAAATTTGAGCGGATGTATTGATTGTCGGCGCTGTTGCCTTTACTGCCCAGATCAGCGTACTGCTGATTCACTTTCAACTTAGGCACGCTATCAGGGTTAATGGTCACTAACCATTTGCCAAGGTCTTTGAAGACAGATACATCTGGAACCACATACTCAGTTTCATCCGGAGTAATCTTACTGCCAGGACGAGGGTCCAGCTGTTGAATCAGTTGCAAAACTTCACGTAGTTCTGCTTCTTTCAACTTGGTCTCTTTGATAACCAGTTTGTAATCGCGATTGCCGAGTTGGTCGATATGGCTAGTAAGTACTAACTTAGCTTCGTTAAGCCAAGGCGTATCTTGGGGAAAGGTTGCCAGTTGCAGTAACAAGCAATCTTGCAGGTTGACTGAACCGACACCTAGCGGATCAAACTGCTGAATTCGTTTACGTACCGCTTCAATTTCATCAAGCTCGATCTCTTCATTGTCGAAGTTTTCAAGGATGTCTTCACAAGTTACAGTGAGGTAGCCGTAGTCGTCGATGGCATCGATTAATGCAAAAGCGATGCTTCGGTCGGTGTCAGTGAATGGCGTTAAGTCGAGTTGCCAAAGCAGGTAATCGTGCAGGCTTTGAGTGGTTTCGCCTTGATAAACCGGCATGTCGTCATCAATCGCAATACCCGTGTTACCGGTGTTCGCGCTGTAGACGTCTTCCCAAGTTGTGTCGATTTCTAGTTCGTTGCCAATCTCTGATTTTTCGATTAAGTCTGAGCTATCAGGTAAGTCTTGCTCTGTGGCTTCAACAGTTTCTTTTTCGTCACTGCTAGGTTTTTCTTCCGATGTTGGCGTATCTTCATTGCCTTCTTCGACATCGAGTAGTGGGTTAGATTCAAGTGCTTCTTGAATCTCTTGCTGCAAATCTAAAGTAGACAATTGCAACAAACGAATCGCTTGCTGCAATTGAGGAGTCATTGCTAACTGTTGGCCTAGCTTAAGTTGTAATGAGGGTTTCATTCAGTGTGACTTACCTAGTTATTATTCTTAGAACTCTCGATACTCTCTATATAATCATAGACGGAATTGTTCGCCTAGATAAACTTGTTTAACTTGTTCGTTATTGAGAACATCTTCAGGAGTACCCTCAGCGATCAGGTGTCCTTGGCTTACGATGTAAGCTTTTTCACACACGTCTAATGTTTCACGAACGTTGTGGTCGGTAATCAAAACGCCCAAGCCGCGATCACGCAGGTGAACAATGATTTTTTTGATATCGATTACTGAGATCGGGTCAACACCGGCGAATGGTTCATCCAATAGAATGAACTGCGGGTTTGCTGCTAGTGCACGAGCAATCTCTACACGACGACGCTCACCACCCGACAGAGCCATACCATTGCTGGTGCGGATATGTTGGATGTGGAACTCTTCTAGCAGGTCTTCCAGCTTATCTTGGCGTTGTTCGTTGGTCATTTCATCACGGGTTTGTAAAACCGCCATGATGTTGTTCTCTACGGACAACTTACGGAAAATCGATGCTTCTTGAGGCAGGTAACCGATACCAAGACGAGAGCGGCTGTGCATTGGTAAGATACTGATGTCTCGGTCATCAATGCTGATGGTACCTTCATCACGCGCCACCAAACCAACTATCATATAGAAAGATGTGGTTTTACCTGCACCGTTAGGCCCAAGCAGACCGACGATCTGGCCTGACTCTACCTGTAAGCTTACATCGGTAACAACCTTACGTTTACTGTAGGTTTTCGCTAGGTTTTTTGCTTTAAGAACAGCCATCGTTACTTATTCACTTCCGTTGGTTGTAAAACCGTTGACACTCGTTTGTTTTCACCACTGTCAGCGACTAATTTCTGAGAACCGATCTGGTAAGTGATCTTAGAACCGCGAATGATGCTGCCATCTTGAGATAACATCGCATTCTTAGTCATGATCAGTCGGTCGGCAACAAGCTGGTAGTGCAGGTCGTCAGCTTCACCGTAGAGTGTCTTACCGTCGTCAGTAAGCTGAGAGAAGGTTGCTGGCTTACCGAAGCCTTGAATTTCTTCAATCTCACCGTTTACGGCGTTACGAGTAACAATAACCTTATCGGCATTGATATTGATGCTGCCTTGTTTAAGGTTCACATCACCAAGGAAAGTCACTTGGTTACTTTTCATATCCAATTGCTGGCTGTCTGAGTCAATGTAGACAGGTTGCTCACTATCCGAAGACAGAGCATAGACATTAGGTGCCGCAAGGGTCAAAGCGAATAAACTAAGGTGTAAGAGTTTCATATCTACCTTGAACAGAATTAAAGAGGGTTGCATTGTTGGTACCGAAGTTACCTTTCATTGCTTGTCCCTCAGTTTCAAAAAATGTACCGATCATATGGACCGGAGTCTCTGAATAAAAATCTCGGCTAGGCAGCTCAACAACCATTTTATCTGTGGTCATTGTATCGAAGCTGGCTTCTGGCAACAGGTTCTTTGCCACGACGTTGTCATAAAACGTGACAACTTGATTCTCATCCATAATCGCGCGATCAGCGGTGACTTGCCATTCAATCGTGTGGCCTTCACGGAATACCGAAAGAACTGGGTTTTGAAAGTGCGTATCGCCAACTACTGAGTAGTGTTCTAAATACGTCGATTCAACCTGATAGCTGCGAATACCGCTTTCGTCGTAGCTAATGTTGTTCAGGCTTTTGCCACTAAACGCGGGCAGCTCCAAATTTGGAGCCACTTGTATCGTTGATGTTTGCTCTTTGTCGTACAAGTAATAGGTCGACCAAGAGGCAATAAATATGAGTATTAAATAGATAATACGAGTAAAACTCATATGCTTAAACCTTTATGCACGTCGAGTTCATTTCTTGCTTGTAAAATAAGGTCACAGACTTCACGTACCGCGCCATGACCACCGTTAATGGTTGTCACGTAGTTTGCACGCTTTGCAAGTAGCGGGTGCCCATCTGCCACACAGACCTTCAAGCCAACTTTTTCCATTACAGGCCAGTCAATCAGATCGTCTCCGATGTAACCTGTATTTTCGGGGTTTACAGAAAGCTTATCGCAAATATCTTGGTATGCCTTAACTTTATCGTCTTGACCTTGATAAATCAGCTTAATGCCTAGAGCGGTCATACGATTCTCAACAATTTGAGATTTGCGACCCGTGATGATCGCGATTTCAATGCCTGCGTTCATCAGTGATTTGATACCGTAACCGTCACGAGTGTGGAAGGTTTTCAGCTCTTCACCGTTGTTGCCCATGTAGATGCGACCATCAGAGAAGACACCATCGACATCGCAAATCAGCAGTTTGATCTCTTTTGCAATTGCAAATACATCTGAATTAACAGTGCCGTATAGAGTTTCGACTGTCTGTGTCATTACATTACTCCTGCTTTCAGTAAGTCATGCATGTTTAACGCTCCGACTAATTTACCTTCTTGGCATAACATCAGGCCATTGATGCTCTTCGCTTGCATCAAGTTTAAGCCCTCAACCGCGAGCATGTTTGGCTCGGCTACCGTCGGGTTTAGCGTCATCACATCACCGATCTGCGTGTTATGGATATCAACGCGTTTGTCTAAGATACGGCGTAAATCACCATCGGTAAAAATACCGGCCATTTGGCCATCTTCACCAACGATTGCTGTCATGCCTAAGCCTTTCTGAGATATCTCTAGTAGAGCGTCTCTTACTAGTGCGTCGGGTGCTACAACAGGAAGTGAATCGCCTGTGTGCATGATGTCGTCGAGCTTCAACAGCAGCTGACGACCTAAAGCGCCACCAGGATGAGACAGGGCAAAGTCTTGAGCGGTGAAGCCTCGAGCCTGCAAAAGTGCAACGGCTAATGCATCACCCATGACCAAAGTCGCCGTGGTACTTGTTGTTGGTGCTAAGCCCAGCGGACAAGCTTCTTCCGGTACTGAAATTTGTAAATGGATATCAGACAGGGTTGCCATGTTTGATGCTGGCTTGCCTGTCATGCTGATGATCTTGATGCTCAGACGCTTTAACACAGGAAATAGGCTGAGGATTTCTCCCGATTCGCCGGAGTTGGATATTGCAATCACAATATCACCAGGTTCGATCATGCCTAAGTCGCCATGCGCCGCTTCGCCTGGGTGAACAAAGAAAGCCGATGTCCCGGTACTTGCCAATGTTGCTGCGATTTTGTTGCCAATGTGGCCTGATTTACCCATGCCCATCACAACGACTTTGCCTTTGTTGTTCAGGATAAGGTCGCAAGCTTTACAAAAATCATCATTAAAATATTGGTCTAATTGAGTGAGACCTGCAACTTCGGTTTCCAAAACTTGTTTTGCAACGCTGCGGTAATCAAATGGCTGAGACATCAAATACTCCAAGTACGGGAAGTTAAATCAACAATTAAGCCGACATGTTCATTAATAGGTAACTTTGGTAGGCCACGAACGTCACAATTAACACGCCGCCTTCAATACGATTCACACTACGAGATTTTCCTAGTGCCATCACAACAAGTAGTAGCGATACGCCTAGCATTACCCAGAAGTCACGACCCATAGCGAACTCGCTCAAGATCGAAGGGTTTAGGATGCCCGGGATACCCATAACAGCAAGGATGTTGAATACGTTTGAACCAATGATATTACCTACAGCCATATCATCTTCACCCTTCATAACGCCGGCTAGTGATGCTGCAAGTTCAGGAAGGCTAGTACCAACAGCAATGATGGTTAAACCAATGACAAGGTCGCTCATGCCGAAGAACTTCGCGATGATCACAGCGTTATCTACCAGCATATCAGCAGCTAAAGGTAGGACGATTAGACCAATCACGACCCACATTGCAGCCTTAGGGTTACTTACGCCTTCAGGGATCTCTGATTCTTGCTCATCAAGGAAAGCATCGCCGTTCTTTTTCTCGCTGCGGCTGATTTGCAACATAGCAAACAAAAACGCGGCAAAAAGAACAAACAACAACACGCCTTCATAGAAGCCTAAATGGTTATCCCACAATAGGGCGCCCGCTAGCAGAGTGACACCGATCATTAATGGTAGTTCACGACGAATCACGCCTGAGCTAATCGATAACGGTTTGATAAGGGCTGTAATACCTAAAATCAGCGCGATGTTGGCGATGTTAGAGCCCAGTACGTTGCCTACAGCTGTATCTGTTTTGCCATCAAGGGCTGCTGTCGCAGAAACCATCATTTCAGGAGCCGAAGACCCCATTGCTAAGATCGTCATACCGATAACTAGTGGTGAAATACCGAAGTTGCGAGCAAGAGCAGCGGCACCGTAAACCAGCTTATCTGCACTCCACACCAAAAAACCTAGACCGATAATAAGAAACGCAATCGCTTCAAGCATGATGATTCCTAAAAAATTAATAAAAACGGAGAATTAACCGCTAATTTTGACCTGTTGCTAGATAAAAGGGAAGTCACTCGGCAAATTAATTACCAGTTAGCAGGCAAGAAAGAGAGATCAATAGATAATTTCCTAATGCTTTCAAATCCCTGCATAGATTCCTGTTTAATATGAATTAATTGAACAGTGCTTTTAATTCTAAAGTAGACTCATTATTATTGCAGCCATAATTGGCGTTTTTTAAAGCAAGGAAACAACAAAAATATGTTGAACACTGAGCTTGTGAAAGTTAAGAACCTCAGCTTCTCACGCGGTGACCGCGTTATCTTTGATGACATCAGTTTAGAGGTGCCTCAAGGCAAGATAACCGCCATCATGGGGCCGTCTGGGATCGGCAAAACGACTTTACTGCGTTTGATCGGTGGGCAACTGCCGCCAGATGAAGGCGAAGTTTGGTTTGATGGTGACAATATCCCTGCATTATCACGTCGAAAGCTATATCAAGCACGTAAGAAAATGAGCATGCTATTCCAATCGGGTGCGCTTTTTACGGATCTCAATGTCTTTGATAATGTGGCGTTTCCGCTGCGAGAGCACACTGAACTTAATGAAAAATTCATTCGTACCATCGTATTACTTAAGCTTGAAGCGGTAGGATTACGTGGTGCTGCGCAATTGATGCCGAGTGAGTTGTCTGGCGGAATGGCTAGGCGTGCCGCACTGGCGCGCGCAATCGCACTGGATCCAGAACTTATCATGTACGATGAGCCGTTTGTTGGCCAAGATCCCATCACCATGGGCGTATTGGTTGAATTGATACGAAATCTCAATCAAGCCTTGGGCTTAACCTCGATTGTTGTTTCTCACGATGTGCCAGAGGTGATGAGTATTGCTGATTGGGTTTACCTCATGGCAGATAGCAAGATTATTGCCGCTGGAACACCTGATGAGTTGTACAACAATAGCGATCCGAGAGTGCAGCAATTTTTGCAAGGCGAAGCCGATGGTCCAGTACCATTTAGATTCCCTGCGAAGAGCTTAGAAAAGGATTTGTTTTAATATGATTGTTAAAACTATTGCGGGTGTCGGTAAGCGTACACTTGCGAGCTGTGAGTCATTTGGTCGAGCAAGCCTGATGTTATTTGGGGCTTTGTTTGGCATCCCGCGACTAAAAAACTTCCCCTTATTAGTAAAACAACTTTATAGCGTTGGCGTTCAGTCATTGGCTATTATTTTAGTTTCGGGTCTGTTTATCGGCATGGTGCTCAGCCTGCAGGGCTATGTCGTGTTAATTGACTACGGCGCTGAGGGAAACCTTGGTCAAATGGTCGCGCTTTCACTGTTGCGTGAGTTGGGGCCTGTGGTGACTGCGTTATTATTTGCAGGTCGAGCCGGTTCAGCACTCACGGCAGAGATTGGTTTAATGAAGGCAACAGAGCAGATCTCAAGCCTTGAGATGATGGCCGTTGACCCTCTTAAACGCATTATTGCACCACGTCTTTGGGCCGGGCTTATCTCAATGCCATTGCTTGCTATGATTTTTATGGCGGTAGGTATTTGGGGCGGTCAACTGGTTGGTGTTGATTGGAAAGGCATTGATCACGGCAGTTTCTGGTCTGCGATGCAGTCTTCAGTAGAACTTGGCCGAGATATTGGTAACAGCATGATCAAATGTATGGTCTTCGCTATCACCGTAACTTGGATCGCACTTTTCAATGGTTATGACGCAGTACCGACTTCAGAAGGTATCAGTCAGGCAACCACACGCACTGTAGTGCACTCTTCTCTAGCGGTACTAGGGCTAGATTTTGTTCTTACCGCATTGATGTTTGGGAATTAATCATGCAACAAACTCGAAAATTAGAATTATGGGTCGGCACCTTTGTTATTGCCGGAATTTGCGCAATCTTAATCATGATCTTTCAAGTCGCTGACGTAAAAGGCATAGGTTCGAACCATACTTACAATCTAAAAGCGACCTTTGACAACATTGGCAGCCTAAAAGTTCGTTCTCCAGTGAAAGTGGGTGGCGTCGTTGTTGGACGAGTTAAAAGCATTGAGCTTGATACCGAGAGCTACCTTCCTGTCGTTGAACTGTCTATTGACGGGAAGTACTCACAATTTCCAGATACCTCTAGTGCTCAAATTTTAACATCTGGCTTAATTGGTGAGCAGTACATTAGTCTGGTTCCAGGCTTCATTTTTGATGATGAAGAGATGTTGGTCGATGGTGATTCAATTGAAGACACTAAGTCAGCGTTGGTACTAGAAGATTTGATTGGCCAAGTGCTGTATAGCGTTGGTGGTTCTAATGACAGCGAAGCTAAGGAATAAGATAATGTTGAAAACTATTAGTTATTTAAAAGCTATTGGTTACTTGAAATCAATGTTTATGGCGGCAATGGCGTTGCTTATTTCTACCCAAGCCTTTGCTGCAGAATCGATTGACCGTACTCAGCCTTACCAGATGATGACTCAAGTTGCCGAAGTGGCATTTGAGCGTTTGAAGAGTGAACAAGACAACATCCACCAAGATCCAGAGTTATTGAAGGTCATCGTGGAAGAAGAGTTGATGCCTTATGTGAATGCACAATATGCAGCTCTTAAGTTACTTGGACCAAACTTGAAAGGCGCGGATAGAAAAGACGTGGGCGTGTTTATCGATTCATTCCGTAAATACCTTGTTTCTTCTTATGCCCAAGTGCTGACTCAATACACAGATCAGACGATTGAATTTGGTCCAGAACCAAAAATCAAAGCGGATAGCCGCATTACCAGTATCAAGGTCGACATCATCGATACGCCGCGACCAAACATTAAGCTTGAATTTAAGCTTCGCAAAGACAAGAAATCTGGCGAGTGGAAAGCATTTGATATGGTTGCCGAAGGTATTAGCTTGTTGTCGAGCAAGCAATCGGAGTGGAATACTAAGATTCGTCAAGAAGGCATCTTACAAGTTGCAGACGAACTAGAGAAATTAGCCGCACAACCGATTCGTTTTGAGAGTAACAAATAATGAGCCATTCTCAATGGCAAGCACTAAGCTCTAAAGAGTATCAACTGTTCGGTGATTTAGACCGAGACAGTGTCCCTGCAATCTGGCGTATATTGGAAAAGTGGCAAACGACGGAATCGAGCGTTGAAATTGACCTTAGCCATATAAATCGAGTCGATTCAGCAGGAATGGTGATGCTAATTCACTTATTAGAGCATGCAAAAAATCAAAACTGTCATATAATGCTCAGTTTCGTGCCAGAACAATTACGAACGTTGTTCCAATTGAGCAATATCCAGCCAATGATGGCAGAACACATAAAAAATTAGGCAGGAGCTATTTGTGGACAGCACAAAAGTACAAGAATTATTAGCAGAAGCACTGAACCTTCAGGAAATTTTCGTGAAAGGGGAAGGCAGTCATTACGAAGTTGTTGCGGTTGATCCATGTTTTGACGGCATGAATCGAGTTAAGAAGCAGCAACTAATCTACGGCCCACTAATGGAATACATTCAACGCAATGACATCCATGCTCTTTCTATTAAGGCTTTCACGCCGGAAGAGTGGGAACGTGATAAGAAACTGATGTCACTTTAAGGTTTATGATGGAAAAGTTTCGAGTTATTGGATCGGATAAGCCGCTAAGCGGTGAAGTGACGATCTCAGGCGCAAAAAATGCAGCGCTACCTATCTTATTTGCTTCAATTCTTGCTGAAGAGCCAGTGGAAGTAAGTAACGTTCCTCACCTACGTGACATCGATACTACGATGGAACTGCTTAAGCGTTTAGGCGCAAAAGTATCGCGTAATGGTAGTGTTCATGTTGATGGCAGCGAAATTAATGAATTTTGTGCGCCTTACGATTTAGTGAAAACAATGCGTGCTTCTATCTGGGCTTTAGGTCCTCTAGTCGCTCGTTTTGGTGAAGGCCAAGTGTCACTTCCAGGCGGTTGTGCAATTGGTGCTCGACCTGTTGATCTGCATATCCACGGCCTAGAGCAACTAGGTGCGACCATTAAGTTGGAAGATGGTTATGTGAAAGCAAGTGTTGATGGCCGTCTGAAAGGCGCGCACATCGTGATGGATAAAGTAAGTGTGGGTGCCACCATTACTATCATGTGTGCAGCAACGCTAGCGGAAGGAACAACAGTACTTGATAACTCAGCGCGTGAGCCTGAGATTGTTGATACGGCTGACTTCCTAAACAAACTGGGTGCTAAAATTTCTGGCGCAGGTACAGATACGATTATTATCGAAGGCGTTGAACGTCTTGGTGGTGGCCAACACTCTGTGGTTGCTGACCGTATTGAAACAGGTACTTTCCTGGTTGCTGCTGCTGTTTCTGGCGGTAAAGTGGTTTGTCGCAACACCAACGCTCATCTTCTTGAAGCTGCCTTAGCGAAGCTTGAAGAAGCGGGTGCGAAGGTTGAAACGGGCGAAGACTGGATCAGCCTTGATATGACAGGTCGTGAGCTGAAAGCGGTGAAAATCGTAACAGCACCTCATCCTGGCTTCCCAACCGACATGCAAGCACAGTTTACTCTGCTTAACATGATGGCGAAGGGCAGTGGTGTTATCACTGAGACTATCTTTGAAAACCGCTTTATGCACATTCCTGAGTTACAGCGAATGGGTGCAAAAGCCGAAATCGAAGGCAACACGGCTATCTGTGGTGAAACGGAAAAACTGAGCGGCGCTCAAGTAATGGCAACGGACCTTCGCGCATCTGCGAGCCTTGTTATTGCTGGCTGTATTGCTCAAGGTGAAACCATCGTTGACCGTATTTATCACATCGATCGTGGCTACGATAAGATTGAAGATAAATTGTCAGCCTTAGGCGCAAACATTACACGATTTAGTGAGTCGAACTAACCTAGGTTAGTGGATTCATGAATCAGTAAGATGAAAACATAAAAGTCGGAACCTTGGTTTCGGCTTTTTTATAGTTGTATTTACCGCGAGTAAATCTATTGCTCATTTTTGCGCGAATAGATGAATCAACTTGGCGGTCGGTGAGGAACAAAATGATAGCAATATTACGTATTTTCGCAGTGGCGATATTTGCGATTCTTATGTTTGTATTTGGTTGTGGTTACTGCCTATTAAGTCCACGCAACCCGAAACACGTATTTACCTTTGGCCGTTATTTCGGTCGCATGTCGAAGATCTTCGGCATGAAGTTAGAGCTTCGCATCCCAGAAGATGCCTACTCTCGCGGCCAACATGTTTATGTGGCGAACCACCAAAACAGCTGGGATCTATTCACGATTTCATCAGCGGTAACGCCAAAAGTGGTAACTGTTGGTAAGAAAAGCCTAGTGTGGATGCCTCTATTTGGTCAGCTTTACTGGTTGACGGGTAACATCCTAATTGACCGTGCTAACCGTAGCAAAGCGGTAGGTACGATTGATCAGGTCGTGACGAGTCTAAAAGAGAGCGATGTTTCAGTTTGGATGTTCCCTGAAGGCACTCGTTCTCGTGGCCGTGGTCTGCTGCCATTCAAAACAGGTGCATTCCATGCTGCGATTGGTGCTGGCTTGCCTATCATCCCTATCGTGTGTAGCTCAACCGGTGGCGTGAAGCTAAACCGTTGGAACAATGGTCACGTGATTGTTGAAATGCTGCCACCAATCAGCACTGAAGGCTACGACAAGTCTAATGTTCGTGAACTGGCTAACCTAGCTCGTGAGCAGATGGCTGCGAAACTTGAAGAGTTAGACAAAGAAGTGGTTGAGCTTAATAAAAAGTAATTATCTAAGCGAAACGATGAACAATAAAAAAGGTTGCCAACTGGGCAACCTTTTTTTGTATCTAATAAACACCCAGTATTACGCTAAGTCGTTTATTAGAAGGTGTTTAATCTAAAGATTAAAACCTATTTGCGAACCGCAATAGCTTCGATCTCGATACCTACATCTTTTGGCAGACGAGCTACTTCAACACATGAACGTGCAGGGTAGTTTGCAACGCCGTGCTCATCGAAGAATTTACCGTAAACTTCGTTTACTGTGCCGAAGTCGTTTAGGTCTTTAACGAATACCGTTAGTTTTACGATGTCTTTTACAGTCAGGCCTGAAGCTTCAACAACCGCTTGAACGTTGTCTAGAGATTGGCGAGCTTGCTCTGCGATATCAGCAGATACTTCACCAGTTGCTGGATTTACTGGGATTTGACCAGAAGTCAGTACCATGTTGCCAAGGTCAACGCCTTGTACGTATGGGCCGATTGCAGCTGGAGCAGATTCTGTGTGAAGTACTTTAGTCATTGGTTTATTCCATCAGTTATTAGATAAAAATCAATTTTCAGTGTGCCTTCAAACTTTGGATAGGTAAAGCGCAAAATACCCCGCACAGGCGAGGTATTTGATAGTTTTTACATTCGGTCTTCTTTGCAGTATGACGTTATCTTTCTGTCACGATCTCGCGAGAGAAGACTTTTTCGCAATACTTACACTTCAATCGAATATCTTCTTTCTTTTCAAAGATCTTAAAGCTGCTTTCAACCGGTTCATTGTGAGTAATACAGTTAGTATTTGGACACTCGAACACATCGTTGATTTGCTCAGGAAGTTCTAGTGGTAGCTTCTTAACTACTTCGTAATCTTCTATTTGGTTCACTGTTGCATGAGGCGCATAAAGTGCCAGCTTGCTCGCCTGTTCTTCTGTGATAAACACATTCTCAATCTTGAGCAGGTCTTTTCCGCCCAGTGCAGAAGACGGTAGATTCAGGCCAATCGTCACGCGCTGATGAGAGTTGTGCATGTCGAACAGTTTTAGCACCTTGATCCCGATATTGGCTGGGATATGGTCGATAACAGTACCGTTTCTGATTGCTTCAACTTTTAATTGAGTCTCTTTAGACATGATATCTCTCCTCTACAGCGTTTCGTTAAGAACAAGGGCTAGCAATGCTTCACGGGCGTAAACACCATTCTCTGCTTGCTGGAAGTAGTAAGCGTAAGGTGTTTTATCGACATCGACAGTAATTTCATCAACGCGAGGAAGAGGGTGCAGAACCTTCAGGTTATCGCGTGCATTTTCCAGCATCGAAGCGGTCAGGATGTATGCGGATTTTATGTGCGCGTATTCTGACTCATCGAAGCGCTCTTTTTGAACTCGAGTCATGTACAAGACATCGAGCTCAGGAATCACATCTTCCATGTCCGTCAATAGTTGGTACTTGATGCCCGCTTCATCAAGCTCTTCGCAAATGTAGTCTGGCATCGCTAGAGCTTCTGGAGCCACGAAGTAGAAACAGATGTTGTCGAACTTCGCTAGTGCTTGAGTCAATGAGTGAACCGTACGGCCGTACTTAAGGTCACCAACGAATGCAACGTTTAGGTTGTCGAGGCGGCCTTGTGTCTCAGCGATAGAGAATAGGTCTAGTAACGTTTGTGTTGGGTGTTGGTTTGCGCCGTCACCTGCGTTAATAACAGGTACACCGTTTGAGAACTCAGAAGCCAGACGCGCTGCGCCTTCTTGAGGGTGACGCATCACGTAAGCGTCAACGTATGAAGAGATAACCTGTACCGAGTCCGCTAGCGTTTCGCCTTTCTTTGCCAAAGAAGTGTTACCACCACTGTCGAAACCAATCACATCACCACCGATGCGTTGAATCGCAGTTTCAAAAGAGAGACGAGTTCGTGTAGAAGGTTCGAAGAAGCAGCTGGCAACAACTTTGTTCTTGATGAGTTCTGGGTTTGGTTCAGCCTTTAGCTGACCTGCCGTTTGAACAATTAATTCTAGCTCTTCACGAGAAAGCTCTGGAATTGAGATGATGTGCTTTTGATAGAGCGAGTTCGCCATGATCTTCTTCCCCACAATAATGTATTGGCCATAAAAAAGCCCCCCATAATGGGAGGCTTTAAAAAAGTGCTGAAAAGCAGAATAGACGGCCTGGTAAGCATCTTAGCTTACGAGCAATATTTGGTGTTTTCACAATATTACTATGTGTTTTCACAATATCATTATGTTTTATCACAACATTGCTTGGCGTCATTTTCATTACTCTCAGACAAATTGCCGAGAATTATACGCTTTCAATTTGTGAGCGCAAGCGATTACATCAAGCTTTTGTTTACTTTCAGTATTCGCTATTGACCCAGTGTCGCAACCATTACCGCTTTGATGGTATGCATGCGATTCTCAGCTTCATCAAACACAATTGAGTAATCCGATTCAAAGACTTCATCAGTAACTTCTAAACCGTTCATTCCATACTTATCTGCGACTTGCTGGCCGATCACGGTTTCATTGTTATGGAAAGCGGGTAGGCAGTGCATGAATTTCACTTGAGGATTGCCAGTGAGCTTAATGACATCCATATTCACTTGGTATGGTCTCATTACCGCTACACGTTCGTCCCAAGCTTCAGGGGCCTCGCCCATTGAAACCCAAACATCGGTATAAAGGAAATCACAGCCTTGAACACCTTCAGCAACGTCTTCTGTCAGCGTGATGTTGGCACCTGTGCTTTGCGCGATAGCTTGGCACTCTTCAACAAGCTGCTCTTCTGGCCAGAATGCTTTAGGCGCGACAAGGCGAATATCCATGCCCATCTTCGCGGCTCCGACTAACAGAGAGTTACCCATGTTATTGCGTGCATCGCCTAGATAAGCAAAGCTGATTTGGTGTAGATGCTTCCCGCGGCCATGCTCAAGCATAGTGAGGAAATCAGCCAAGATCTGAGTAGGGTGGAACTCATCGGTTAAGCCATTCCAAACCGGCACGCCCGCATAAGCGCCTAAGTCTTCAACGATACTCTGACCAAAGCCACGATACTCGATGCCATCGTACATGCGTCCCAATACACGCGCCGTATCTTTCATTGATTCTTTTTGACCAATCTGAGAACCAGAAGGGCCAAGGTAAGAGACTTGAGCACCTTGATCAAAGGCGGCCACTTCAAACGCACATCGTGTTCGAGTTGATGCTTTCTCGAAGATCAAAGCAATGTTTTTGCCGTTGAGTTTCTTCTGCTCAGTGCCTGCATACTTAGCTTTTTTTAGGTCAGCAGACAGGTCGAGTAAAAACTGAATCTCTTTAGGAGTAAAGTCGAGAAGTTTTAGAAAGTTACGATTGCGAAGATTAAAGGCCATCTCTCGCTCCTTGCGTATATAGAATCAATGAAGAACTTAGTTAAACATAAAAATGCTATATTTGTGAATATTTATTTTATTAATTTGATAAAAAAGGCCAGTAAATGAATACTGGCCTAGATAAGACTATTGAGTCTGTTTAACTGAGCTCTTTGACTTAGATACCGTCTCTTTCGATAGGGCAACTCATACAGCGCGCGCCGCCACGACCACGGCCTAGCTCGTTGCCAGGAATCGTTAGAACTTCGATACCCGCTTTGTCGTATTTCTCATTGGTGTAAACATTACGCTCATAACCAATCACGGTACCAGGTTTCACTGTCAGTACGTTGTTAGCGTCATTCCACTGTTCACGCTCAGCTTCGTAGTTATCACCGCCGGTAGTGATGATCTTCAGTTGATCAAGGCCTAGTGCGCCTTCAATCGCTGACAGGTAGTTTTCAGCTTTCTCGACACGCATTTCGCCGTTTTCTTTTGGCGTTAAGCGCCAAGTGTCGAGGTCTTTACGAACGATCTCTGGATAGACAGAGAACGTGTCGATATCCATGTGTGTCATCACCGTATCAAGGTGCATACAAGAGCGGTGTTTTGGTAGATCGATCGCAATCACTTCGCTCGCTTGGCCTGATCTAAATAGGCTAGCCGCTAGGTTTTCGACACCTTGTGGTTTCGTACGCTCTGAAATACCAACCAGTACCGCACCTTTACCGATAACCAGTACGTCACCGCCTTCAATGTTAGCGTTGTCGTAGTGAAGGTCTTCGTCACCAAAGTACTTAATGAAATCTTGGCCTGCGAACACTGGGTGCCAGCGGTAGATAGCACGCAGGTGGTTCGTTTCACGTTGACGTGCAGGCTTCATCATTGGGTTAAGCGATACACCACCGTAAACCCAGCAAGAAGTATCTCGCGTAAATAGGTGGTTAGGCAGTGGCTCGATAACGAAATCGAGTGGTCGATGCATTTTAGGCAGCATCGATGATGATTTGATAGGAAGCTCAGAGTAGGCCAAGCCACCGAGTAAGATCGTTGCTAGATGCTCATTATCCATTTGAGCAAGGTAGTTTCTTAAGTCACGGGCGAAAGTCGGCCCATAACGGAAATCTGAGATTTGAGTATTCAGCAACCACTCACGAGCCTGAGATACGGCAAGCGTTTCTACTAGCAGGTCATGCAGCAGTAGTACTTCTACGTCTTGGCTGCGCAGCGTTTCTGCAAAGGCATCATGTTCTTCACCAGCGGCTTCAACGGCAAGTACATCATCAAATAGAAGATCATGACAGTTTGAAGGGGTGAGGTGGGTGAGTGCTCTTTCAGGTCTATTTAGGAGAACTCGTCTCAATTGACCGACTTCGGAGCCAACGTACAGCTTACTCATTTTGCATCCTTACTATTAATCCAGCGTCTATTTATGACAAGCTTGTCCGTAATATGCAAGTTTTGTAGATTGAGTTAATACAAGGTATTTGGGTAATAATTGGTCATAAAACCTGTGATTTTTAAGTTTATACAGATTAAATTCCAACTAACTGGCTATCGAACGGAACAACGTTTTTGAGGATCTATGCTCAATTCGTGGCTTGTTAGAATTGAATTTTGCTTATTAATCGTGATTTTTTATTCACTATTATGCACTTTTTGATAACAAGCTGAGGATTTATGCACCCCAAAAGCGGTTTAGCGTATGCACCTAACGTGACTAATCACGCAAGTTTTATTCAATAAGCCCTAAAGTGGCCACAAAAACGAAATGCTAAAATACGGCGCAGTTAATAAAATGTTGAAAATTTGTTTCTGTGATTTTGATTTCACTTTTGAATTGATATTGGCGCTGCGATCTCGCGATAAACTTACCTTTCTAGGCCTGATCTGGGTGGCTTTTCTGGACGATCCGTGCCATATTTCGTGGCAATCAAATTTGATCTTTTCATAGTCAACACTCTGGAGCAGACACATGTCTCACGAAGATGAATATCTATCAGTAGCGGAATTAATTGAATTTCAAAAGGAAGAGACTCGCGACATCATTACAGCATTAATTGAAGATGGTAGCGATCCTGAAGCTCTATACGATATCGAGCATCACCTATTTGCTGAAGATTTCGATGTGCTTGAGAAAGCGGTTGTTGAAGCATTCAAAATGGGCTTTGAAGTGCTTGAAGCTGAAGAGACAGAAGACGAAGATGGCAATAAGCTACTTTGTTGTGATGCAACGATGCAATGTACTCTGAATGCAGAAGCGATTGATGAGCAAGTTGAGAAGCTTGTAAACCTTGCAGAGAAGTTTGACATTATCTACGACGGTTGGGGCACTTACTACGAAGGTGAAGATGCTATCTACCCAGACGAAGATGATGAAGGCGAAGAGTAATTCTTTCCCAATTTTAAAAAATGCCAGCCTCGAGCTGGCATTTTTTTACCCTCAGAAAAATAAATGTCTTTATATGCATTCATTCATTATAATGCAGTCAAAATTGATCTAGCTCAAGGAATGATATGCGGTTGCTTCTCGATGGTCTTTGGCAAATTTCGCCACTGACGGATCTCTCTATCCCACAAGATGACATCACCTTTCCGGCTCCGTTAAGCTCAAAGCTCCCTGATAGCTTGAGTGAAAGTCAAATTGCAGAGCAAGAGTGGCACCTGATGCACGACATCGAAGTGGATGACGCTATGTTAGCGTGTCCATTTGTTGAGTTAGTGATGGCTGGAGTCGATTATTTTGCTGAAGTTCGACTTAATGGTGTGGCTGTTTTTGATTGTGATGGTAGCCAAGCTGAATACCGTAAAGATATCCGTCCTTATATGCAGTCCGGCCGAAACCGTTTCGAGATCCTTTTCCTTGAAGAAGAGGAGAGCCTATTGCTTGAAGAAGACATGGATGACTCTGTATCTTCACAGGCTATCGCTAAATCTGATTCACGCATCGGGATTTGGCAAGCGCCATACCTGCAGTTCGTTCGAAACGTCAAGCTAGAGCAAGTTGTCACAGAGCAGATCTGGCACCACGGTGGTGGCTGTGAGTTTAAAGTGGATGTTATCTATCAAACGCTAAAGGCGGGGTTAGTATCGGCATCCATCAAGTTTAATGGTATGACTCTCGTGATGCCGATTGATGTACGCGCTGAACATACTGGCGTCGTGTTCCAGGTCGAAGCTCCTATCATTTTTGATATTGAGAATCCTAACCCCAAGTATCTATACCCATTAGAAGTGGTACTTGATGGGCAAGAAGAGAGTTCTTTTGTTGCCTTGAACCCAACTTCTTGCGTCAGTAACTTTCTACGTTAACTCCGTATATTTTAGCGTTATCTTCTTTCGCTATAGCGGCGCATTCTGCTTATAACGACTTGGCCATGACAACCTCACAAGCGTCGTGGCCTGTTTCTCCCCAAGCTGACTCAAGATGCTCAAACCCAAGCTTCTCATAGAGTTTGACCGCAGCACCCAAGCACTTCGTCGTTTCTAAATACATGTGTTGATACCCAACTTGCTTGGCTTGCTTTAAGCTCAAAGCGACAATTCGCTTGGCTAGGCCATGCCCTCGAGTTTGCGGTAAGAAGTACATCTTTTGTAGCTCACACACATTGGGTTTACCTGCTAGAGGGGCAAAGCCACCGCCTCCGACGATCTTTCCGTTGTGTTCGATAACCCAGTACATTGCATTCGCTTGGCTATAGACAGAGTACATATCATCGAGTGTTGGGTCGGCTACGCCATAACCTTTATCTTCTGTGAGTCCATGCTCAGCCGAAACTTGGCGAATGATTTGTGCGATGCTTGGGTTGTCTTGCGGTGTAATGGGTCTAAGGGTGAACTCAGCAATTTGTTCCATGATCTGCCTATGAAAGGGTCACTAATATGTGACCCAATATATGGTGACTAAGCATGTTGGTGCAAACAGAATTGTTGTTGTGCCATTTGGTCGCCTGATTTACGTAACCAGACTTTCTCGTGGAAGTAGTAAGCAACGGTATTTAAAGTTGGCTCTAGCAAAGCCATCACGCCGCCTATGAAAGCATCTCCAGTCAACAAGTAGACAACGGTAAAGGCAACACTAAAGTGGATGGTAGCAAAGCTTGCTGTTTTTAATTTGGTCATCCACTGGCGAGCTTTAAGAGCTGGAACTTGAGCCCACGCCTTTTCATGAAAATAGAAGGCAACAGTATTCACAGAGGGCTCAATCATAGCGATTAAGCTACCAATTAAGATGTCGCCTGTTAGTACATAAGCGACACTAAATGCGATAGTAAAATGTAATGCAGCAAAGGTTAGTGTCTTTTTCATGATAATTACTCAGTCGTTGTGTTGTTTTGATAGGTCTATTATTGAGAATTATTATCATTAAGTATAATGGGAAGTAGAGATTAATTTGATAGATGAAACCTATCAATCAGTGCGGCTAGAGTGAGAAGCATTGGAATATTGGAATCAGGGACATAAAAAAAGGCTGGTCACCAAGACCAACCTTTCTATTTAGACCGAGAAGTTTGAAGCCTTCTCGTTCACTCGGTTTTAAAGCGCAGCGATTGTCGCTTTTTGCTCTTCAAGCTTAACAAGAGTTTCCTTGTAGCCTTCAAGCTTTTCACGCTCTTTCGCGATAACTGCTTCTGGTGCTTTAGCAACGAAACCTTCGTTACCTAGCTTACCTTCGATACGTTTAATCTCGCCGTGAGTCTTAGCGACTTCTTTATCTAGACGAGCAAGCTCTGCATCTTTGTCGATAAGACCCGCCATTGGGATCATCAACTCAGATTTGCCAACCAGTTTAGTTGCACAAGCAGGAGTCTCTTCACCATCAGCTAGAACTTTAATATCGTCTAGCTTAGCTAGAGAAGTAAGAACGATCTTGTTCGCTTCGATACGAGCGGCATCTTTCTCATCAGCAACCTTGATCATTACTTCTAAGCCTTGGCTTGGTGCAATGTCGTATTCCGCACGTAGGTTACGGATAGCAGTGATGAAAGTCTTAACCCATTCGATGTCGTCAACGATCTCAGCATTGAAGTTAGCTTCATTAAACTGAGGAAGCGCTTGAGTCATGATTGTCTCGCCTTCAACGCCGTCTACTAGCGGCTTAACGCTCTGCCAGATAGATTCAGTGATGTAAGGAAGAACAGGGTGAGCAAGACGCAGAGTCTTCTCAAGAACCGTGATAAGCGTGTAACGAGTCGCTTGTTGTTGAGCTTCAGTACCTTTCCAAAGAACAGGTTTAGTTAGCTCTAAATACCAGTCACAGAATTGGTTCCAGATGAATTCGTAAAGCGTGTTTGCTGCCATGTCTAGACGGTAGTTGTCTAGGTGAGCATTAAACTCTTTCGCTGCAACTTCAAACTGAGACTCAATCCACTTATCGGCTAGAGAGAATTCC
Source organism: Vibrio sp. 10N.286.51.E5 (assembly GCF_041469125.1). NCBI lineage: Bacteria > Pseudomonadati > Pseudomonadota > Gammaproteobacteria > Vibrionales > Vibrionaceae > Vibrio > Vibrio sp. 10N.286.51.E5. The sequence continues at coordinate 78,113 of NZ_JBFRJZ010000037.1, forward strand.
ATGTTTGCACGGTCTTCTACAGACAGTGACATGCCACAGTCGTGCTCTTCTGTGTTCATCAGTACGTAACGGCTTGCGTTCCATAGCTTGTTACAGAAGTTACGGTAACCTTCAAGACGCTTCATGTCCCAGTTGATGTCACGGCCAGTTGAAGCCATAGCAGCAAGAGTGAAACGCAGTGCGTCAGTACCGTAGGGTTCGATACCGTTTTCGAATGTTTTACGTGTGTTCTTTTCGATCTTAGCAGCCAGTTTAGGTTGCATCATGTTGCCACAACGCTTCTCTACTAGCTCTTCAAGGCCGATGCCGTCAATCATGTCGATTGGGTCAAGTACGTTACCTTTCGACTTAGACATCTTATCGCCGTTTTCATCACGGATAAGACCTGTCATGTAAACAGTTTTGAAAGGTACTTGAGCCTTGCCATCTTCGTCTTTCACGAAGTGCATGGTCATCATGATCATACGAGCAACCCAGAAGAAGATAATATCAAAACCAGATACTAGTACTTCAGATGGGTGGAATGTTTTCAGTGCTTCAGTATCTTCAGGCCAGCCTTGTGTGCCGAACGTCCAAAGTGCAGAAGAGAACCAAGTATCCAGTACGTCGTCGTCTTGCTTAAGCACAACAACAGGCGCTAGGTTGTTCTTTTCACGAACTTCTTCTTCAGTGCGACCTACGTAAACTTTACCATCGTTGTCGTACCATGCTGGGATACGGTGGCCCCACCAAAGTTGACGAGAGATACACCAGTCTTGCACGTCACGCATCCACGCGAAGTACATGTTTTCGTACTGCTTAGGTACGAATTGGATTTGACCATCTTCAACCGCTTTAACTGCAGGTTCTGCAAGAGGCGCTGTGCGCACGTACCATTGGTCAGTCAGCATTGGTTCGATAACCACGCCACCACGGTCGCCGTAAGGGACAGTCAGGTCGTGATCTTTGATCTCTTCAAGAAGACCAAGCTCATCGAATTCAGCAACGATAGCTTTACGTGCAGCAAAACGCTCCATACCTTGGTACTTAGCAGGGATACCTGTTGAGTAAACATCGCTTTCTTCGCCGTTAGTCGTGAAGACTTCAGCAGCATCACGGATATCAGCATTGAACGTTAGGATGTTGATCATCGGTAGGTTGTTGCGCTTACCCACTTCGTAATCGTTAAAGTCATGAGCTGGAGTGATCTTCACACAACCCGTGCCTTTTTCCATGTCTGCGTGCTCATCGCCTACGATAGGGATAAGACGGTTTACAACAGGAAGTAGGATTTCTTTGCCGATAAGATCTTTGTAACGAGGATCTTCTGGGTTAACAGCAACACCAGTATCGCCAAGCATGGTTTCAGGACGAGTAGTCGCAACAACGATGTAGTCTTTACCATCTGCCGTTTTAACACCGTTCGCTAGCGGGTAGCGGAAGTGCCACATGAAACCTTTTTTGTCTTTGTTTTCAACTTCAAGATCCGAGATTGCAGTGTGCAGTTTAGGATCCCAGTTTACTAGACGTTTACCACGGTAGATTAGGTCTTCTTCGTATAGACGAACAAACACTTCTTGAGTCGCAGCCGATAGGCCGTCATCCATAGTGAATCGTTCACGATCCCAATCTACAGATGCACCAAGACGACGAAGTTGTTGAGTGATCGTGCCACCTGATTCGCCTTTCCATTCCCAGATCTTGTCGATGAAAGCTTCACGGCCGTAGTCGTGTTTTGTTTTGCCTTCTTCGGCAGCAATCTTACGCTCAACAACCATTTGAGTTGCGATACCTGCGTGGTCAGTACCCACTTGCCAAAGCGTGTTTTTGCCTTTCATACGTTGAGCACGGATAAGCGTATCCATGATCGTATCTTGGAACGCGTGACCCATGTGTAGGCTGCCAGTGACGTTCGGTGGCGGGATCATGATGCTGTAAGCTTCTTTTGATGTGTCACCGTGTGGCTTAAAGTAGCCTTTCTCTTCCCAAGTCTTATACAGAGCTTGTTCGATTGATGTTGGGTTGTATGTCTTTTCCATAGTGCTCTTAAACGGATACTGTGAATGGTTAATCGTGGTCAAACTTCATAAGTGAAGCTTCTTGAATCTAAATCCAAAGATAGCTTTAACTATGAGGTTTGACTATGGATGTTGAATCTCGATAGTTTGTAGCTGATATCTAGCTTGACGGTAAATTTTATACCTTTCTCGAGCGAGTTGCTTAGCTTTTTCTTCGCAAGGGACGAAGTCTATCACCTGAGCAAAGGCGTTCGCAAAGGTTGTATGATTATCGGCCAGATTAATTACTAGCTGACGATTCCAATTATGTTTTACGCCTTGATAGCCAATTTCGATGTTGGTTGAATACTTCGGGCCTTCGCCAACCAAGTTGTGCGCAATAAAATCACAGGGTTCGACTTGCCAGAAAACTTCAGCAATACGCTCGGCATGCTCTTTGTCATTACAGTTGAGATAAAGTTTAGCGCCTTGTTTTGCAAAGTGCTGAGCAAGAAACAGCACATAGTGAGCAAAACCATCTTCGCTGGCTTGCGGGCTGTCTGAAGGCACAATGTAAAATGTAGCAGTCTGCATACTTAATACTCGAACTGAAAATCGTGGATATCAATGTTACTTGGTTAACAGGGTCTAACAAATAGCGCTTATTAAAAAAGGGCCCGTAGGCCCTTTTTATTATTTTGAAGATTGCTCTTCAGTCTCTTGGCCGCTGCGGTTCAATAAGAATTGGACTAGCATTGAGACAGGACGACCTGTCGAGCCTTTCGCTGCGCCTGACTTCCAAGCTGTACCAGCACTGTCGATGTGTGCCCAGTGGTACTTCTTAGTGAATTTAGACAGGAAACAACCAGCAGTGATTGTGCCGCCAGGACGGCCACCGATGTTCGCCATATCAGCGAATGGGCTGTTTAGCTGCTCATGGTACTCGTCTGCCATTGGTAGACGCCATGCACGGTCACTTGCTTGCTCTGAAGCATTAACAAGTTCGTGAGAAAGTGGGTTGTGGTTCGATAGAACGCCACTGATGTGGTGACCTAGAGCGATAACACATGCGCCAGTTAGCGTAGCAACATCGACAACACAGTCAGGTTCAAAACGCTCAACGTAAGTTAGAGCATCACATAGAACCAAGCGACCTTCAGCATCAGTGTTGAGTACTTCAACCGTTTGGCCTGACATTGTCGTTAGGATATCACCTGGACGGTAAGCATTGCTGCCCGGCATGTTTTCACAACCGGCTAGGATACCAACCACGTTAATAGGCAGGTTCAGCTTAGCCAGTGCTTTCATTGTACCGAATACAGACGCCGCACCACACATGTCGTACTTCATCTCATCCATGCCTTCACCAGGCTTAAGCGAGATACCGCCTGAATCGAAAGTCAGACCTTTACCTACTAATACAATCGGCTTCGCATCTGGATCCGGAGCGCCTTTGTATTCCATGATAGACATCATCGATTCATTTTTAGAGCCACGGCCAACTGCTAGGTATGATGTCATACCCAGTTTTTCCATCTCTTCTTCGCCAATGATCTTAGTCTTCACTGTCTCGTAATCGTCGGCTAAACGACGAGCTTGAGAAGCAAGGTAAGCAGGGTTTGCGATGTTTGGTGGCATGTTGCCTAGATCTTTAGACGCTTTTACACCTGAAGCAATAGCAAGGCCGTGAGAGATTGCTTTCTCACCCAGGCTCAATTCGCGACGTGTTGGTACATTGAATACCAATTTACGTAGTGGGCGACGAGTCTCTGGCTTGTTGCTCTTGAATTGGTCAAATGTGTAAAGACCATCTTTAGTCGCTTCTACCGCTTGGCGAACTTTCCAATAAGTGTCGCGACCTTTAACGTGAAGTTCTGTAAGGAAACATACAGCTTCCATAGAACCTGTTTCGTTTAGTGTACTGATGGTTTTTTGGATAATTTCTTTGTATTGACGCTCGCCTAGCTCACGTTCTTTACCACAGCCTACCAGTAGAACACGTTCTGAAAGTACACCAGGTACTTGATGCAGTAGTAGCATCTGGCCAGGTTTACCCTCTAGATCACCGCGACGAAGCAGTGAACTAATGTAGCCATCGCTAATCTTATCTAATTGCTCGGCGACTGGAGAAAGGCGGCGCGGTTCGAATACACCGACAACGATACATGCGCTGCGCTGTTTCTCTGGGCTGCCACTTTTTACACTGAACTCCATGCGTACTCCTACATCCTGAAGACAAATCGAACTAAATGTTAGATAATGGGTTCTTACTTGTTGGATCCTATAATGGAACTAACCTTAAAGAAGAACGCTAACACTTAGCTAAAAATTTAAAAAAATAAAAGGTTCAACGGGAAATTATAGTGATTCAATCAAAAAAACAAGTTTTGTATAGGTAATTTGAGCGTGATTATTGTTAGATATTTGATCCGCGAGACAATCAAGAGCCAATTTGCGATCTTTTTTGTTCTCTTTCTCGTGTTTCTCAGCCAAAAATTCATCAGTGTTTTAGCGGATGCCTCTGATGGTGATATTCCTGCGAGTCTTATATTGTCGATTGTTGGCTTAAATATGCCAGCGATGGGCCTATTGATGCTTCCACTCAGTATCTATATTGGTATTTTGCTTACTTTTGGCCGCCTTTACGCTGAAAGTGAAATAGTGGTCATGAACGCCACCGGTATCGGTAATAAATTCCTGATCCAATCTGCGCTTTACCTCGCTTTAATTACGGCATCTGTTGCAGCCTTTAACTCATTTTGGTTATCTCCTTGGTCACAAGACAAAGTTGAACAAATGTATGAAGAAGTAGCTGCAGAGAACAGCGTTGATTTGCTACCAAAAGGTAAGTTTGAAGGTACGCCGGATGGCTCTTCTGTCGTGTTTATTGATGATATCGACGGTAATAAGTTAGAAAACGTGTTCGTAGCTCAAATGCGTCCGCGTGATTCTGTACTGCCAAGTGTGATGTTCTCGAAGTCAGGTGATGTAAAAGAGCTCAGTGATGGTCGCCAAGTGATCGTAATGTACGATGGTACTCGTCATGAAGGCATTCCGACTCGCCTCGACTACAGGGTGACGCACTTTGAAGAATACGAAGGCCTGATTGGTCAGCGTGAAGTTGAGAAGAAAGGTCGAGACTGGGAAGCGATCCCTACGCTTGAACTGATTGGTAACTCAAATAATAGTGCGAAAGCAGAGTTGCAGTGGCGTATTTCTTTGGTACTTTGTATTCCATTGTTGACCATGCTTGTCGTGCCACTGTCTGCGGTAAACCCTCGACAAGGTCGTTTTGCGAAAATCGGCCCAGCAATACTGATTTATCTCACCTATTTCTTAGCAATCAGTGCAACCAAGTCTTCAATCGAAGAGGGGAGCATTCCTGCGGTAATCGGCATGTGGCCAATCAATGCGTTATTGTTATTTGTCGCGATTGGTGCCAACTTTATGGATAGCGTGCCAGTAAGGCGTTTGAAAGAAAAATTCAAGAATAAGAGGTTGGCTTAAGCCGTGTTTAAGATTCTCGATTTATATATAGGCAGAACCATCATCGCAACGACGTCACTGGTATTGGTGACGTTTGTTGGTCTCTCTGGGATCATCAAATATGTAGAACAGCTAAGAAAAGTTGGCCGTGGTACATACGATCTATTACAAGCGCTGTATTTCGTTTTATTGAGTATCCCTCGTGATATCGAAATGTTCTTTCCAATGGCTGCATTGCTTGGCGCATTGATAGGGCTTGGTATGCTTGCTGCAAGTTCTGAGCTTGTCGTTATGCAGGCAGCTGGTTTCTCTAAGTTAGATATCGGCCTATCAGTACTTAAAACAGCTATTCCACTGATGATCGTGGTGACATTGCTTGGTCAATGGGGAGCACCGCAAGCGCAGAAAATGGCTCGTGATTTAAGAACTATCTCGATTGCTGGTGGTAATATTATTTCGACGCAAAGTGGTGTCTGGGCTCGTGATGCCAATGACTTCATCTTCATTGTCAAAATCGATGACCAGAAGCTATATGGAATGAACATGTGGCGCTTTGATGAAAACAAGGCACTTAAAACCGCTATTTATTCTGACGAAGTTGATTACGTTGGAGACAACGTGTGGACGATGAAGGATGTAGAGATCACGTCTTTTGAAAACGAACTTCAAATTACTAAAGAAAGTTTACCGACTTACTCTTGGGAAACGTCATTAGCTCCAGATAAGTTGGCGATAGTAACGGTTAAACCAGAAGAGCTATCGTTAAGTGGGTTGTATGATTATGTTTCTTATCTGAAGGCGTCAGAGCAAGATGCATCACGCTATGAATTGGCGCTGTGGAGAAAGATAACCCAGCCAATTTCGATCGCGGTTATGATGTTGATGGCACTGTCGTTTATCTTTGGTCCTTTGCGTAGTGTGACCATGGGTGCGAGGATTTTGTCAGGTGTTATTGCTGGCTTTACCTTCTATATATCCAGTGAGTTCTTTGGCCCAGTGAGTTTGGTTTATCAAATACCACCCGCCTTTGGCGCAATAGCCCCGAGCGTGGTGTTCCTTGGAATTGCCATCATGCTCTTGAGGCGGAAACTGTAAATAGTAAAAAGGAAGGCATAACGCCTTCCTTTTTTGATCTTGATTGGAGCTAACTTAAATCACATTATCGTGCTTGTGGTAACACAACGACTTCGGTCTTTGCCCAGATATCGTGAAAGCCACGTTTTTCAGGATCGAATGGAACACATAGGTTTGCCAGTCCAAAACCTGAAGTACCTAAACGAATCAGCGCCTGAGTTACTGTGATCGCTGAGCCATCTTTGTTTTGAACGCGCAGCTTCCAAGCTCTCATGCCGAGAGTTTGACCAGCTCTAGTCCAGAAGAACACGAAGAAATATACCCAAACGACGACTAAGTAAAAGGTATATGCAGGGCTCCAAATCGGATGGTTGGTTAAGAAGTCACTAACATCGGCATAACCGCTGTGGTTAAAAATGCCGAGAGCCATGAGCGCGTGCAGTAGAGCGACAATGACGCCAGCCGCCAACATTTCAATAGCGATTACGATCAGAGCGTCGTAGAACAAGGCACCAAATCGGCGCATGACTCCTGCTGGTGGCAGAGTATTTGTTGATGTCATGTGTTATTACTTCTTTAAAAATTGAGGCGTCAGAATATAGTTTAAGGCTTAGCCTGAAAAGAGACATGACGCACAGCTTATGACTTAGTGGCGAAATTATCGGCAAACACACATGAATTCAAGTTTTTATACTTGCCACATCAGTTCGCATACGTATAATGCCAAACATCGAAAGGGCAATGCCCCAAGATAATGCCGGTATGGTGAAATTGGTATACACGACGGATTCAAAATCCGTTGCCTTCGGGCGTGGCGGTTCAAGTCCGCCTACCGGTACCATATTTAAATGACAAAGCCTCGACGAAAGTCGGGGCTTTGTTGTATCTGGGATATAGGAAGCGTTGCCTTCGCGGTGGCGGCAGGAATGCCTGTCCAATCAGTCCGCCTACCGGTACCAAACATAGAAAGGTCGCTTTTATAGCGACCTTTCGTCGTTTTGGGCGTTTGTGAATTTTAAATCCAGCGTGTCGGCTTGGATGCAAGCCCAGTCAAGTCACCTACCGGCACCATATTTAAATGACAAAGCCTAGATGAAAATCGGGGCTTTGTTGTATCTGGGGTATAGGAAGCATTGCCTTCACGGTGGCGGCAAGAATGCCTGTCCAATCAGTCCGCCTATCGGTACCAAACATAGAAAGGTCGCTATAAAAGCGACCTTTCTATGTTTTGGACGTATGTGAATTTGAAATCCGGCGTGTCGTTGCAGTTGCTCTTCAATCAGACAGATCTTGATGTTTCACTCATAAATCTCATAATTTCCCTTCGCTATTCGATCTGATAATGAATTAATTATCTTAAATCATGATGTTACCTGTCATTCTCTTTTCTATTGTCTATGTTTAAAGGACTAACAGAGGAGATAGATATGCTGACAGTAACCCCTTACTTGTTTTTTGATGGTCGTTGTAATGAAGCGTTGGATTTTTATCACAAGTGCTTTGGTGGTGTGGTTTTATCTAAGCAGCTTTTTAGTGATGCACCACAGGTAATCGAGGGCGCTCAACCTGATTGGGTTATGCATGCTGAGTTCGAAGCGTTTGGTATGAAGCTGATGATGTCTGATGGTGTTAAGGCAAAAGAACTTGAAGGCAACAATCTCGCTCTCTCTCTTGTGACTGAAGATACCGCGACTCAAGAACAAATCTTTGAAAAGCTCAAGAAGGGAGGGCGGATAATGACTCCACTCGCAGATACTTTTTGGGGGGCTCGATTTGGCAAAGTAGAAGATAAATTCGGTATACGCTGGATGGTGCACTGCGACTCTTTAAGTTGAGCCTGTGAAATTGGATAGTGAAATTGCTGCTTGGTTTTATTAGAATTATAAATAGAGATTAATCATCAATATTATATATAAAAATGGGCAGCATAAAGATTACCGTAGATCGCATTCAGCCCGGTCTGCATATACGACTCCCCGTAAAATGGAATGAACACCCATTTTTATTCAACAGCTTTAAAATCAAAGATGACGCTCAAGTAAAAGTAATTCGACATCTTGGGATTAAGCACGTCTATATAAACCTGAGTCAAAGTGATACCTCACCTTTACCTGTTAATCACGTAGGTGAACAAGAAGTCGATATTGATTCACAGGTAAGCCTTGAAACGGAAAGAATGTGGAAAGATAAGCATGAGCGTATCGAAACCCTTAGCTCTTACCGCCGCAGGGTGAGTCATTGTGAGAGAGAGTTTGAACGTTCGCTTGCTCGAATGCGATCTGTGATGACCAAGATCCGTAACAGACCTTTAGATGCGGTAGGGGAGGTTAAGGCTCTTGTTGATGATATCGTTGAAACTCTAGTGAGCGATGATAACGTCACCTTGCACCTTATGAATGCTAAAGCAGATTTCGAAGATTTTTACTTTCATACTCTAAATGTTTCGGTTGTTGCACTGATGATAGGAAAGGCCAAAGGCTATAACACACAGCAATTGAAAGACCTCTCATTCGCAGCGTTGTTTCACGATGTAGGCAAGATCAAAATACCAGTCGCGATACTAAGAAAGCAGAGTGCACTAACGGTGCCAGAAGAGAACTACCTGAAGCTTCATACTAAATACGGTGCGGATATTGTATCGGCAATTGATGACTTTCCTGAAAGTGCTAAAAAGGTGATCGCTCAACATCATGAGATGAATGATGGTTCTGGCTACCCCGAGGGCTTAAAAGAACATGAGATTGATGAATTTGCCAAGATAGTCGCCGTGGCTAATGCATTTGATAACCTTTGCCATGGTAAAACGCAATCTCAACAAATGATCCCGTATTTGGCACTGTCCCACCTATATAAGAGCTGCAAGCATCTATATAGCCAAGATAACTTGGGGCTGTTAGTTAAGTTCATGGGAGTCTATCCACCAGGAACTGTAGTACAGCTTTCAAATGACTCGATTGGGATTGTGATATCCGTTAACGCTAAACATATGCTTTATCCAAATGTACTTATCTATGATCCTAGCGTGCCAAGAACCCAAGCTCCGATCATTGACCTCTTTATTAAAGAGATCAAAATTGTTAATGCCGTTCATCCAAGCAAATTACCTGAACAAGTTCGAGAGTATCTAAACCCTAGGGCTCGTTTATCTTACTTTTTTGATAGTGGAGAGTAGTTATCCACAGGTCGTTGTGGGTAATTTGTTCGAAACTTGGGGTGAAAGTGGTATAAATAAGCCCTTGGTTGAAATGTCTTCGCTTAACCTCTTTTTTTAATAAAAAACGCATTTATTGCTTGCCAATATGAGCGGCATCTCTATAATGCCGCCTCACTGACACGGCAGACGCCACAAGGCTTCAGCGAGAAATGTTAGTAAGGCAACTAGCTTTAAGCGATGATTCGCTTCTACTTTTAGAAAGTAGGAATTAATTCCAA
>NZ_JBFRJZ010000038.1:0-32268 GCF_041469125.1 Vibrio sp. 10N.286.51.E5
CCGGAAAGCCGCGATGAACCCAAAAAAAGCCCCCGTAGGAGCTTCTTTTATTGAGTGCTGATTATTGGCTCATACGAATCAATGATTTACCAATCAGCCACTCTAGTTCTTTACCGCTAGTATCGCCAAACTGAGTTTCATTCAGCTTGTATAGACGATCAATACCGTTTGCAGCGAACTCATGCGCGCTCTCAGCAGTAACGATATGATGGAAAAGTAAACGTAAGATTGCTAGGAACTCAGCGTCTTCAAGTGCTGCAACCCAGCTAGCTGAAAATGCGTCAAGGCCATTTTCGAAGTCAATGTGTTCCACGAACATCTTGAAAATACGACCGTCTAGAGCAGCAGTAAAATCCGTTTTCTTTGGAAAGTGATGACTTATACCTGTACGAGAAACACCCGTTTGTTGACTCAACGTCGTGTATGACATCTTGTCGTAACCCAATCTTAGTAGCTGGTCTACAACGGCATCCATGATTTTCTGGATCGTGATTTCTGTATCTTCTTTACTACGCTTTGGCATATTCAGGCTCTTCTCTTTGTAAATCCATCTAACTCAATCAAATGAAGTCAGAATGAAAATCGTTATCAGCATTATGTGAGCAAGGTATTTTTTCGCAAGTATTTATAACTAAATTCACACAAATACTATGTACGAACAATTTTACAGTGATGCCTCTTTGGACACTTTGTCTAATTATTCTTCGAAAATCACCTTACAATCCTAAGTCGATAAGTTTAAATAACTACTTAGAATATGAAATACCCAACGAAAAATTCATTGTATAAATACCTATCAAGCGATAGATAGTCTTATAAAATCATTTCTGGCGCAACTAAGTGAATGATATTCTGACATATTAATAACATTCCTCTTCAACAAAACGTGAGGTAAATCACATACATATTTGGCGGCGCGAATATAGATATTCATCAAACACCTTAACAAACAACATAGCATACCAGTATAAATTAGTTCAAAGGTTTTAATTTTTGTAGATACAGTTCGAATTGCTCGTTAGAATAACCTCAGACTTTGTAAGAGGATTATTTATGAGCCAAGATATTGGTAACAACGATGTATGTGAGGCTTGCGGCTGTGCAGGCGAAATCGGGTTCATCATTAAAGAAGGCGACGATGTTGCTGAAGTAACGGTTTACGGAAACTCAAAAGCACTGATTGAAGCTGAGTTTGCTAAGTATGTTGAACTTGCTAAACAAGTGTCTAGCAACGTTGAGTTCGAAGCATCAGAGATGACTGAAGAAAGCACAGAGTTGCACGCTCGCTTTAAATTTGAAGTTAGCGCTGAGAAGATTATTTTTGAACTTAAGACTCGCTCTCTAGCGCGTTAATATAAGCATTTATATGCTTATTAAAAGACGAGTGAATTACTCGTCTTTTTTTAATTGAACCCAAGCCAGTGACCCATTTTGCTCAAAATCGTTTTCTGCAGCGCACTGAATCACTACGCCCCCCACCTCTAACACTGCCCCAATGCTATAAGCCTTGTCATCGTAATAACAAACTCGTTGCTGTTGACCGCCTTGTGTCACCACCACCGCAGCTTTACCGGGCGTTGAAATTACTTTGTTGGCACTCGCAGACATTGAACCAAACACTGAAGCGGCTATCAGAAAGACCTTAATAATTCGTATATTTACTCTAATCATTAATTTACCTATCATCTTTGCTCCATTCCTCGTTAATCTACCGCCAAATGGGTAAAACACTATGCGAGATTAATTTTTCCATTATAGTGTAAGCGTCTATCGTAATAAGAAGCCTGTTATGCTCAGAATAATTGCACTTATTATTGGTTCCCTAACCATAACAAATGTCAGTGCTGAACCACTCGATCACTATCAAATATTGAACCATCTCGATAATTACGGAAACTTATATCTACGAAATAAGCCTTATACATCACTTCCAACTGGCTTGGTGGTAGATGGTAATCTCAATATAGAGAATACTGCGATCACACGCCTACCCAAAGGGTTAGAAGTGAACGGCAGCCTTAAAGGCTCTAACAGCCAACTCGCTCGAGTCCCGAGCGGGGTTAAGATAAAAGGTTACGTCGACTTGATTGGCAGCCAAATCACCAGCTGGCCAAGAGGTGTAAGAGTGGGCGGCTTTATCAACCTCACCGACACTCCACTGGAAAGGCTACCGAATGGCTTTAGAGTAAAAGGCGATCTGAGCGTGATCCGCACTCCTTTAACCGAGTTACCCAACGGGATCGTGATTGACGGCGACCTTTATATAGGCGGTTCTGGGATTACAACATTCCCCGAGACCATGACAGTCAAAGGCAACATCTATCTGGGCGGCAACACCGTAACCAAATGGCCAACCAATCTAGATCTCGGTGGTGCAGTCGCTCGCTAATTCAGGCTAATGCTCTAATGCTCTAATGCTCTAATGCTCTAATGCTCTAATACGTTAATGCTCGATCGCAGCAACAAATGGTGATTCAGAAACAAAAAAGGAGCCCAAGGCTCCTTTTTCAATTCAATCAAGTTGCTAATCAACTAGCAAGCTAACTAACGCTCGTTAACCAATGTTCTTCACTGGGTTGGCGTAGCTATCGATCAAGTACTGACGCGCACCTTGTGGCAGGCTCGATAGTTTAGCTTCAAACTCTTGCTTAACGGCCGCTGTAATCGACTCGTCTTCTTTTTCTGCTGCCAGCAAGTTTACTGGGAACAGTTTGTAGTTATCGTGGATCTGACGATCGATCTCTTCAGCAAGCGCTTCAGGGGTATCAAAATCTTGGTCGATAACCTGACCGAAGCCAACGTGAACGCGTCCTTTATTACCGATGATGCCTTGAATGATACTTTCGATATCTTCAAACTCACCCTTTTCGTAACTGCCGTTTACGTCTTTTTCGAAAAGCTCTATCGCTTTAGCCGTGTCACATGGGTCGTTCTCGTAAGAAATAGCCACAGGAACAATCTTCAATGACTTCACGTATTCAGGGAAAGCAATTTTTTGCTTACGTCCTTCAACGTGGAACATTTTCAAAATTGCTGGCTCAGTAAAATCGTTACCGTCTTTCGCACGACCTTCCTTTTGAGCGATCCAGATTGAGTTGCCCGTTTCTAGAGAGTGCTTAATGTAAGAAGACAACTGCCCTAGCGCTTTCATCATCTCACGCGGTCCTTTCAAAGAACGCTTTACGATGAAGCTCTTATTTAAACGCATCAATTCAGTCGCACATGGCTTTTTCAACAGGTTGTCTCCGATAGCGATACGACAAGTCTGATGATTATTTTGATGCAGAGCGTAATTTACCAACGCAGGATCCATAGCAATGTCACGATGGTTTGATACAAACAGATAAGCTTGGTTCGCATCCAGTGACTCGATACCAGTGTACGTCACACCGCTAGTGGTTTTCGCTAACGTGTCGCGTAAGTACTTTTTCACTTCAATCTGAATGGATTCAACGCTAGTCAGCTTGCTCCATTTCATTTTTAAGTACACACGCAAAATCGGGCTCATTAATGCTTTGAACCAAGACGCATGGTTTGAAAAACGGTAGTGCAAGATTGCACTGATAAATTCTTCATCATTAATAAGACGGTTTAGTGCCGCTGGAATTTCATCATCGCCGTAAGGGCGAATATCAACATATGGATCGGTTGGAGAGGTCATTTTTTAATTCATATAATAAAAAGCTGGCTCATTCTACGCGTTGTTTTGACTTCTCGCAGCTACAGAGCCCATACTTTTGACAAGGTCAGACCAGAAACATTGAAAATCCCCTGTTATTGTTGGCATTCTTTAAGATTAACGGTAATCTTGACGCCCCAAAATTAAGGTACTATCTATGAACTTCGCTATTGAATATACATCGGCTTACTTTTCACACTTGGTGATCACACCACGCAAGAAAGTACTTAAACATAGCCTTGTATCGGTTCAAAGTGGCTTGGTTTTGATTAAGTTAGGCAAACAAGAGTATGCCGTTGAACCAGGACAAAGCGTCTGGATTCCATACGACTGCCTAACGTCACTGACCTACTTTCCAAACACTCAGGTTAACCGTGTCGATTTTTCTGTTCGTTTGACGGATTCATTCCCAAGACAAGCGGGTTACATCACGCAAACGAACCTCTCTTCGGCACTACTAGAAAAGCTAGAACAAACCAAAGCTCGTGCTTCCAATGCCAATAATACGGAACAAGCGTTTAAAGATATGCTTTCTGTCTTGAAGCAAGAAGTGTTGTCGTTTAAACCACTGCTTTGCGAAAGTGCTCTTTCTCAGCGATTCAATCAATGGAACATTGATGATTCAAACCTGCCACAAGAGCACACTCTGGTGATGGTGATGCGAGAAGCGAAGAAACGCATGCAGTCAGGTCAAAAACGTTCACTTGTGATTGATGATCTGTTCTCAGGTAAAGAAGAAGAGTTCGAGCAACTGTGTATGCTTGTTTTTGGTGAAGATTTATAGCTTGCCGGAAAGTGAGTGCTGGTATTAAAACTCGCAAGCCAGATACTAAAAAGCCGCAAAAACTGAGTTTTTGCGGCTTTTTTAATTCTTACTATTTAGACGTAGATAGCAATCTATCTGTGTATCTGCCTGTCTAAAATGGCAACTCAACCTGCATCATTAGGTCGGCGTCACGTGAGTTGTGCCAACGATAATCAAAGCGCATACGCGGCTGCCCTTCGACTTTCTCGCCAAAACCGATACTAAGTTGAAGACCATGATTCATCAACCACTCTTCAGTCGACATATCATACTGCTCGTCTTCAAGGTCTTCTGGAAACCACATACCCAAGCCAACATAGTTTGACTCAATGCTTTGTGTCAGCAATGGCGAGTCTTTGGTTTGAAGAACCCAGTCAGACCAATAGTCCGGTGTGCTTTCCGGTTCATCATCGCTCAGCCCACTGATTTCCATCATACGTTGGCCAAAAGACTCAATGCTGGTCGAGAAATCTAGACAATTGTCATCTTCATCTTCATCAGAAGTCAGCATGATTGAATCTAAGCTAAAAAAATCACACTCAGCATACGCAGGCATACTACATGCTGCCATGATCAACGTCGCTGGTATCGCGCTCTTTAGCATAGTCCTCTGACCTCTTGATTAGTGAACTCACATTATCTGATACAGTCCACTATCTTGCAATATCTTTGTAACTGACTTTGTACTCAGTTTTGCAACATCGCTTCCACTTATCAGTGCATTACGTATGTCTGTGCTGCGAATTTTCACTTTTTCAGGGCAAGCCATTACAGACCACTGCTCGGTAATCTCATCTGATTTATAGAAAGATGAGAACTTAAAGAAGTTATCTGGGCCAATAACAAACGTCAGTTCAGCGTCACGATGTAACTTTTGAAGTTCACTGAGCACTGCATAAGTCGTGACGCTTTCACCTGGGGTAAATAGGCTCTTTTCGATCAAAGAAAGCTCCACTTGATCCAGTGAAAGATCGCTAATAAATGCGTTAACTAACTGACATCTCATATCAAAGTCTAGCATCTCTTTTCCCCAAGCATGGGCAATACTTGGAACGAGTAGAATTTTGTCAAAGTGAGCCAACGAATCAATCACACTTTTGTGCCCTAAGCTCGGTGGATTAAACGCACTACCGAAAATGGCTATTTTTTCCATTGTTTATTACTGCCTTCTCTTTCTAAGCTTGTGCAAAGAGGTTTTTAAATCGGATGATTTAGGTATGATAACACTAGATTTTTAATTTGCTTGCAGGAAAGGAATACGAATGGAACAGTTAATTCGTGACGAAATGCGCGTACTACCTTCAATTGACCCTCACTTCGAAGTGACTCGTCGTGTGGACTTTATTAAAACGAAACTTCAGCAGTCAGGCTGCAAGTCTCTGATCCTTGGTATCAGTGGCGGTGTAGACTCAACGACCTGTGGCCGCTTGGCACAGATGGCCGTGGATAGCCTGAATGAAAACTCTGGCAGCAACGACTACCAATTCATTGCGGTTCGCCTACCTTACGGCGAACAAAAAGATGAAGATGAAGCACAACTTGCTCTCTCTTTCATCCAGCCTTCTCAATCTGTTTCTGTAAACATCAAAGCGGGTGTTGATGGGCTTCACGCAGCATCTCACGTTGCACTTGAAGGTACAGGTTTACTACCAACAGACTCAGCAAAAATCGACTTTGTTAAAGGTAATGTGAAAGCTCGCGCTCGCATGATCGCGCAATACGAAATTGCGGGTTACGTTGGTGGTCTTGTGATTGGTACTGACCACTCAGCAGAAAACATCACTGGCTTCTACACCAAACACGGTGACGGTGCATGTGATTTAGCGCCTTTGTTTGGCCTGAACAAGCGTCAAGTTCGTGAACTTGCAGCAACGCTAGGTGCGCCAGAGCTATTGGTTAAGAAAGTGCCTACTGCCGACCTAGAAGAGCTTGATCCACAGAAAGCCGACGAAGCAGCATTGAACCTTTCTTACGACCAAATCGATGATTTCCTTGAAGGTAAAGAAGTCCCTCAAGACGTGTCAGACCGCTTAGTAGGCATCTACAAAGCAACACAGCACAAGCGTCAACCGATCCCAACGATCTACGATTAATTGTTTGAATTAATCTTAGAATCAAAAAGGCCGGAAGTTCATTTCAGTGAACTTCCGGCCTTTTCTATTCAATGTGCTTTTCTTTCTGGCCTTCCGACCTACCGAGTTAGTCTACAACTTCGATATCAGTTTGAGGCACACTGCAACACGCCAGTATTTGCCCCATGTTGCGTTCATGCTCTTGCAACGCCGGTACATCAGGTTGATGAACTTGCCCAGACTCAAGGGTCACTTTACAAGCACCACAGAAACCCGCGCGACAGCTTGATGCGATAGACACACCTGCCGACTCAGCTTGCTCTAGTAGTGTTGATTGGTTGTTGCCTTCGAACAGGTAGCCGTTAACGCTCAACTGCAGTTGCTTCACCGCTTCTTCCGTTGATTGAGCAACACCAAACGCTTCTTGATGATAATGCTGAGGATTCAGCCCCATTTGAATCAGCAATTTCTTGGCATTATCCATAAAGCCGTCAGGGCCACACACGAATGCTTGGCGCTTATGAAGGTCCTCAATTTTGGCGACATGAGACACACTCAAACGACCTGACAAACCATCCCACTCTTTCGTTGGTTGGCTTAGTGAATAAATCACACTTAGACCAGCATGTTCGCGAGCGATCTTATCAATCTCAGCTTGATAAGGGATATCTTCTTCACTGCTGCATTGGTGATAGAACACCACATCATCAATCTGACCATGGTCGGCTAAGTAACGAAGCATCGACAACATAGGGGTGATGCCGCTTCCCGCTGATAACAGCAGTAATGGATGTGTTGGGTTATCTTCTAAGTAGAATGCGCCATCTGGATTCTGAGCAACTAGCGTGTCACCGACTTGGAAGTGATCATTGAGCCAGTTTGAGATTTGACCATCGTCCACTCGCTTCACGGAAATCGCCAAACGACCTGCGCGTGAAGGGCTAGAAGATAACGTGTAACGACGAGACACTTTCTCGCCATTAATCACCATTTCAATCGGTAGATGCTGCCCCGGCTGATAGCTTGGTAATAAATTGTTCTCTTTCGCTGGCTCTAGCCAAAAGGTTGTGAAGTCGCGAGCGATCTCTTCACGCTCGACGCAAGTTAAGTGCAGTGACTCGACCCAAGAGTCTTCGTAATGTTCTTTCTCTTTGGTTTCAAGTACCTCAACAACGTCACCCGCTTTCACCAGACCTTCATTTTTCGCCACAAGGTTCTGACCAAAGAAAACGCCACCACGTTCATTGGCTCTGAACGTAGAAAAGGTATTGAGTGGCTCTTTTGTTGCTCTGAATTCGCCGCTCTCAACATCGACTGTCGTTAGGATACAGCGCTCACAAGGCTTCACCGCTTCGAATTCAACCTCACCAATTCGAATGCGCTTCCAACCATCTTCAGCAAACGCTTCAGTGTTTGAGACGACAAAATTGGTGCGGAACTGATCCATGGAATGCGTTTCAGGACTACGGCGATTGAGCTCATCAAGCGAAGCTTGGCTGATGATTAACATCGGGTAACCATCGGCGAAACTGACATTCTGACCAAGCTTTTCTCGAACACGATTAGATTGCTCACCACAGAACAGAAGTTCTACGCGAACACCAAGCACATCGCTAAACCAATCATCCGCCTCGTCGTTGGTGGTATACGCAGTGAAGCTATCTTTCCACACTGTTGCAGGCGCTTCTTGCATCTTGAAGTTTGCATATTTTAGGCGCAGCGGTTCTTTGCCTTCGTAAGTAAAAATCAAACCGTCTGGCTGCAAGCTAGAAGACACCTTGACCATTTTAGGGTACTTACGCGCCGTCACCATTGAGCCGTCAGCCAAGGCCAACATAAAACGTCTGTCGAAGGTAAGGCCCTGTTTTTCGACCCAAGCAGAAGAGAGTGCAATCCCACCTACTGATTTAACCGGAAACACATTAATTTGAGATAAGGAGGGCTGTTGACCTGAAAGCTCTTGCTCCAAAGCCTTTTGATCCAAAGGTGACTGCGACATAACGATTCCAATGTTTTGTTGTTTGTCCCAATGCTAACAAATGGTTATAAATAGATAAACTGGCAGGCATTAAACACTTGATACTAAGCTAGTATCTTGAGATGTTTAGCTTTCTATCTTGATACATTAAGGCAGCAATGCAGTAACACTCTCCATACGTTCTATAATGTGAACACGGTTATCGCATTGAACTTTCATTGAATAAAAAGGATTTATCATGAACAAACTCGTCATTATCATCTTATGTGTACTACTTCCGCCTATTGGCGTGTTCTTCGCTCGTGGCGCAGGTAAAGACCTATTGATTAACATCATCCTGACTTTCTTCTTCTGGGTGCCAGGGATGATCCATGGACTCTGGGTGGCGACTCGCTAACCCGTATCCAAAAATAAATACTGAATTAAAACGGCATAAAAACAAGCTCCTAGCCCTGAAGAGTTAAAAATAGGATGAAATGAAAGTGCTTTTCCACTATCATCCTGTCGCCTAAACGTAAGCGATTGCTTTCACAGATTTCGCCGAGTTTAGGCTCCAACTACATAACACTTCAAATGGTGGGAGCCTTCAATGACACAACTTACGATTACTCGTCCTGACGACTGGCACGTTCATCTACGCGATGGCGAAGTATTAAAAGATACAGTTCGCGATATCAGCCGTTACAATGGTCGAGCGTTAATCATGCCAAATACCATCCCACCGGTAACCGATACCGAAATGGCTCTTGCTTACCGTGAACGCATCATGGCAGAGCAGCCAAGTGAACAATTCCAGCCTCTAATGGCACTTTACCTGACAGACAACACAACACCTGATGAAATTCGTAAAGCGAAAGAATCTGGCGCTGTTGTAGCAGCGAAGCTATACCCTGCTGGCGCGACGACTAACTCTGATTCAGGTGTAACTTCAGCTCAAAAGATTTACCACGTACTCGAAGCAATGCAAGAAGTGGGTATGTTGCTGCTGGTACACGGTGAAGTAACGGCTCACGATGTTGATATCTTTGACCGTGAAAAAGAGTTCCTAGACACAGTTCTAGCACCGATTGTTAACGACTTCCCTAACCTGAAGATCGTTCTAGAGCACATCACGACGGCAGATGCTGCGACTTTCGTTAAGAACGCTAACGAGAACGTAGCGGCAACCATTACTGCTCACCACTTGCTTTATAACCGCAACCACATGTTGGTTGGCGGCATTAAGCCACATTTCTACTGCCTACCTATCCTTAAGCGCAACACACACCAGTTAGCACTTATTGAAGCAGCAACAAGCGGTAGCAAGAAGTTCTTCTTGGGTACAGACTCTGCACCACACGCTAAAGGTGCAAAAGAGTCAGCATGTGGTTGTGCAGGTTCTTACACAGCGCACGCTGCGGTTGAACTGTACGCTGAAGTATTCGATTTAGAAGGCAAGATTGAGAACCTAGAAGCATTCGCGAGCCACAATGGCCCAGACTTCTACGGCATGCCACGTAACTCAGATACAATTACGCTCGTTAAAGAAGAGTGGAATGTTGCTGAAACGATGCCTTTCGGTTCAGACATCGTTGTGCCAATCCGTGGCGGCGAGGCGATTGCTTGGTCTGTAAAATAAGCACTTGGGCTGTTAATTAAACACGACCCATTAGACTAAAAGGGGCACCATAATGATTATGGTGCCCCTTTTTCGTTTCGTGGAGAGAGGGTTTTATTAAGACCAATAATGAGCGATTACTTACCGCGAATTTTTCCAATCACCGTCCAACCTGCAACGACGATCAATCCAGCTAAGACACCAATCACACCATTCAACAGCGTTGGTACCACCGCGGTTGCAATCGAATGTCCACTGAAGTCCATAATAATCGGTTCAATTAAATGATGAATCGCAGGAACGTTGTGAACCACAATACCGCCGCCAACCAAGAACATCGCAGCAGTACCGACCACCGCAAGCGTCTTCATTAACTTGGGCGCAAACGCGACTAGCCCGTTACCCAATCGAGTTTTAATGCCACTGCCATTCGATGTTCGCTGGAGATAGAAACCTAAATCATCCAGCTTAACGATCCCTGCCACTAAGCCATAAACACCAATCGTCATCACAACCGCTATCAAACTCACCACAAGAATCTGGGTCACGATACTTGTACCCGTTACGGTACCCAGCGCAATTACAATGATTTCCGCAGATAAGATAAAGTCAGTCCGAATCGCGCCTGCTACCTTTCTCTTCTCATACTCTTCAACAGATTCACCCGAGCTGCTTTCCTCATCTTTCTCTTCGTGTTGATGAGCATGAGGAAAAAGCTTTTCTAAGATTTTCTCTGCCCCTTCAAAACAAAGAAACAGACCACCAATCACCAGTAGTGGCATGATCAACCAAGGAATGAATGCACTGATCAATAGTGCTGCCGGAACCAAAATCAGCTTGTTTTTAAATGAGCCTTTGGCGACCGCCCATACCACTGGGATTTCTCTTTCAGCAGAAACACCGGATACCTGCTGGGCGTTAAGGGCTAAATCGTCACCTAATACGCCTGCGGTTTTTTTAGCGGCTACCTTAGACATCAATGCGACATCATCCAACACGGTTGCAATGTCATCTAACAGTGTTAGTAAACTTGCTCCAGCCATTTTGTTGTCTCTTTATAAAGAATTGAACCATCAATAAAATGTAACACCATCAATTCAATCATCAAAGTTATGAGTCTGTAAAAAATAAAGTCACAAGTTGTGTTTTCTATTGCTGTCTCTGTTAGACAGGAATAGTCTGTCTTAATCTTTCACGAACATAAAAGAAAAAGTATAGATGAAAAGTGAATCTACCTACCCGATTGGTAAGCCAGGGCAAAAATGGCAACAAGCAGAACGTGAAGCATGGTTAGCTCAACGAACGGTTAAGCGTGAATACCAGCAAGAAGTTGTACCAAAGATTAAAGCACTTGCAGACCGCTTTGACATCGAACAATACGGCGCACTGAGCTACGACGAAGCTCGCTTCCCACTCTTCGCTATCAAGAGCAAAAACTGGGACGAGTCAAAGCCGACGATTCTGGTGACAGGTGGTGTTCACGGTTACGAAACCAGTGGCGTGCATGGCGCGATCAAATTCGCTGCGACTCAAGCAGAAAAATACACGGCGCACTTCAACATTGTTGTCGCACCTTGTGTGAGCCCTTGGGGCTACGAAGTGATCAACCGCTGGAATCCAAATGCTGTTGATCCAAACCGCTCTTTCTACGACGGTACGCCAGCAGAAGAATCAGCAAACCTACGAGCTCTAGTAGCGTCTCTGCCAGAAGTATTGGTTCACGTTGACCTGCATGAGACGACTGACTCTGATGAAACTGAATTCCGACCTGCACTCGCAGCTCGTGATGGCATTGAGTACATCGAAGGTATGATCCCAGACGGTTTCTACACTGTTGGCGATACTGAAAACCCACAACCTGAATTCCAAGCTGCTGTCATCGCTTCAGTTGAAAAAGTAACCCACATTGCGCCTGCGGATGACGAAGGCAAGATCATTGGTTCAGACGTCACTCAACACGGCGTGATCAACTACCCAATGAAGAAGCTTGGCTTATGTGGCGGCGTGACTGACTGTAAGTACGGTACAACCACAGAGGTTTACCCAGACAGTGACAAAGTAACAGACGAAGAGTGTAATGATGCTCAAGTTGCTGCTGTTGTTGGTGCTTTGGATTACGTTATTCAGCACGAATTGAACGCATAAGCTCATACCCGCTAATAACTAGAACCGAGCACCTAGAACTAAGAACGAAAAGAGCCACAAGTGATGATTCACTTGTGGCTCTTTTTTATCTGGTCTCTGATTTCTTCCTAGGCATAAAAAACTCTCTTGCACCAAGTACAAGAGAGCTTTGAATCATGCTGAGTAAAGTAAATCTCTATCTAGCGACTTACTTAATTCACGATTTATTTTGTAGTTTGAGTTACGGTTTCTTGCCCTTTACCGACTTCTGTCAGTAGGCCTTTCAACAAGCTCACACAACCAATCAAAAGAATGATCGTAAACGGCAGTGCTGCAATAATCGTAATAGATTGCAGAGCTTGGATTGATTGAGTACCACCAATCCACAGCATTACCATTGCGATAGCGCCTGAGATAACCGCCCAAACCACTTTCTGTTTCACTGGCACTTCTAGTTTACCACCCGCTGTCATGCCATCGATAACGATAGAGCCTGAGTCCAACGTTGTAACGAAGAACACAATGATCAGTGCGACTGCGAGAACTGACAGAATGCTACCGAACGAGTAAGCATCTAGCATGTAGAACAAGCTTAGAGATACGTCTGTAATGCCTTGGTCGAGGCCAAGTTGTCCCACATGGTTAATTACTTGCTCGATAGCTACGCCACCGAAGATCGACATCCAAGCCGACGTTACCAATGTTGGGATAATCAGTACGCAAAGTAGGAATTCACGAACCGTACGGCCTTTAGAAATACGCGCTACGAACATACCGAAGAAAGGTGCATACGCTACCCACCATGCCCAGTAGAACACAGTCCAACCATGCAGCCATGTTGTGTCTTCACGACCCGCACTTTGGCTCAAAGCTACGATATTTTTCACATAGCCCGTTGCCGCCGTTGCCATTGAATCAAGCACAGTTGTGAAGTTCAATACAGCGATAAGACCAAGGAATATGAATGCAATAACCATGTTCAGGTTACTTAGGAACTTAACACCACCGTCCATACCACGTAGTACAGAGATGATCGCCAAGCCCATGATCAGAACGATGATAGATTGCTGAAGGAAGATGTTGTTTTCCAAGCCGAACACGTGGCTAATACCACTTGCTGCTTGTGTACCACCTAAGCCCAATGAAGTCGCAAGGCCAAACAGAGTAACCAGTACGGTTAGTACATCGATTACATCACCAGTTTTGCCCCACACACGCTCACCCAGAATTGGGTAAAACACAGAACGCATTGATAGCGGTAAGCCTTTGTTATAAACAAAGTACGCCAGACAAAGCGCCGTCATGCCATAGATAGCCCATGCATGAAAACCCCAGTGGAATACGGTTGCGCCTAGCGCCAGTTCACGACCAGCGGCTGTGAAAGGTTCTGCGTCTAATGGCGTTCCGAACCAGTTAGTGAAGAACGCAGTTGGCTCTGCAACACCCCAGAAGATAAGTCCAATACCCATACCTGCTGCGAATAACATCGCAATCCAAGATGACATTGAATAGTCCGCCGTCGCGTCTTCGCCACCTAAACGGATTTTACCCAACGGTGAAAAAGCAAGAACAACAGCAAACGCTAGCATGATGTTAGCTCCCCACATAAACAGGAAGTCAAACTTTGATAGAACAGCACCCTTAATAGAATCAATTGCAGCTTTAGCATCTGCAGGAGGAAGAGCAAGAAGAGTGATGATGAAGAGAAGAGATAAGCCAACTGAGGCTACGAAAACTGTGTTATGGACATCCATGCCCCATTTACTGACGTTGTCTTGACCAACTTGATAGTCAGTAGAATCAATACTGTACTTTTTTGATTTAAAACTCATAAATTATGATGTTCGCATATCCGATTCAACGAATATAAGGACGCTCTCCATATCCAACTACTACTTGATTGGCTCGCCGCATCGCCTAAATAAAAGGCAATAAAAATCACAATAGTTAGTGATAAATGGACTTACTGGCTCAATCCCAAGGCGCGTATTATAGCACAGCTCAAAGCATTTTGACTGAGATTTCGCTCAATAGTCGCCCAAACCACCGTTGACAATGATAGTTAACCTAATAAAAACAGAATAAAACAAAAGAACAAAATTATTTAAATACAACAACTTAAATCAAAACCACACACTGTAACGTCACATCCAAAATTTCTGCATATAATTTTGATAATCGCCCAATTTACTTATAGCTCTAATAAAAAAGCCCCGCTATAGGGGCGGGGAAAGTTACCAAAGGTAAAAGAGAAATCAGTGCTCAAATGTCAGTGCTGCGTCTCACAGATCAGCACTGCGCATTTCAAAGACAGTTCGTTAGATTGCGAAGCAAAAACCTAGGTTATAGTCTTCACCATTTTTCGCCGTGAACTCTTTGTCTTCACTTGATGCATTCGGGCGGCCACTTTCATCGCCTTTTACTAAGCTCACCCAGTGACGGATGCCAGAAGAACGGCTCGCCTCAGTTTGACCAAACGTAGTGCACGTCTCTAATTGGATATCTTGAATATCAACCAGCTCCAGACGGCCTGTGCCTTTACGAGCGCCGATTGTCACTTCAACGTGCGTACCGCTTTCATCACGGAATAGGATTGCTGAAGGCTTAGATTTATCACCTGTGTAAGCCACAAAGTGTTTAGCGCGTTTCAGTCCAGTATGTTCGCCATTCTTGAAGTAAACCTGAACGTGTCGGTAATCGATCTCGTAGCTCACTACGTCTTCATGTGAACCCGTCTCTAAAGGAAATAGAGTATCAAGCAACTGTTTCGCCATTTTTTGTTTTTCGAGTTGCTTGTCTGCTTTCACCATTTCGACGGCAAAGACAGCTTCAGCAATAAATGTTGAATGGTTTCTGTGAAGTTCTGTTTTGTCTAGTGTCAGCATATTCATAGTCTTTCCCTCTTACGGCTTTGAATTTCATGTCGGTCAAAAATCCTGATTGACCCTTTTCAAAATTGTTCTTTACTGTGTTGCTTCCATGCATTTCATACTACTTGTATTTTTAAAACAATTTCACAACAAAAATTTCACAGTGTGAATTTTACTAAATTGCTTTTTTACACAAACCGGCATTTCGAGCCCCCAGCCCTTTATTTAACTGGGTTGAGGGTTCCGTAGAAACGCGTTTACGTGTTGTTTGAATTTGTGTAATAACCCACCCCAACCAACTTATTGTCGATAACTCGATAGTAAGTGTGCTTAGTTTCCACTTTGCTCGACAGCGGATTTAACCATCGATAGGTGTAAACGCCACGACCATTTTCTTTGGCTCGATTTAACATCTCAGTGAGAATCGGTTTATCGTCAGGACTTAGAATCTCGCTGTGCGAACGCCCAACTAGCTCAGGAGAGACCCCATGCGCCAGCAACTTTCCAGAGCTCATATCCATCACAAACACATACAAATCCCCTTCTACAAAGCTGCCATCGGCATCATTAAACTCATTTAGGCTCTCTTGTTCTGACTCCACTATCGCGGTCATCGCTCTCGCCAGTAAATTCTTTGCTTCGGCCGCACTGGAACGTTCAGGGTAATAACCGACAGCGACAATCACATCACCCACACGTTCAAAGAAAGTCGTTTTCGGCTCACCCATTCGATCGGTCGGATTGGTCCAGTGATACTTCACTTCACCAAAACCCTTGTGGACCGCTTTGGTGATCATTTCACGGAAAAAAGGATTGCCGTAAACGTCTTGGGTATCCAACACACTGTCGCCTACCAGCACCATGGAAGAGCCGCCACTGGCAAGGAATTGGCCATCAATACCAAGAGCAAACACATAGAGCTCACCGTCTATATATTCGGCATCACTCATGAAGTCTTTCACGCTGTCGTCACCTTCTTTTTGAACGTGCACCACCGCTTTCGCAAGCAAGGTTTTAGCTCTTCTTTCAGCGTCACTGACCACATGTGGCTCAGAAATATCGAGCACATTGACTGGCTTAATCTCTTTCTCGACTTCTGAATGCTCTGCACGCAATCCAATGCCGCTGACCACAGCAAACAAGGCGCAGCCAATAAGGATTATTCTGGATAGATTCATCGTTGTGTCTCCTAATAGCCGACTAAGGACGGTAGCCAAAGCGTGATTTGTGGGAAGAAAGCGATAACGAAAACGCCCACGACAGATGCAAGTACAAAGGGATGGATCTTCGCGGTGATCTGCTCAACCGTAGAGCCACCAATCCCCGAGGCGACAAAGATATTTTCCCCAAGCGGCGGCGTTGCAAAACCTATCGATAAGGTACACACCACCACGATGCCCACGTGAGTTGGATCAGCGCCCAGCATGTACATGATTGGCAGTAAAACTGGCACGATGATCATGATCGCCGCTAAGGTTTCCATAAACATGCCGATGAACAACAACAAGGTAATGGTTAGCGCCCACACCATGTACATGTTGTCGGTAAAACTGAGTAATGATTCAGCCACGACAACCGGGATCTTTTGCTCGATCAACAAGCGTCCAAATACTGTTGCTGCAAAGAGGATCAACAACACACGTCCGGTGATCCATGTCGTGGTCGATAGAGATTTCATCACACTTTTGAACGACAATTCGCGGTGAATAAATACACCCACAAACAACGAATAGAATATCGCTACAACCGCAGATTCTGTTGGTGTGAACATGCCGCTGTAGATACCGCCAAGAATCAAGAACGGCGCTAATATCGACCATAAACCGCGGCGCAAGTAGTGCCTTACATCGCCAAACGACCAGGTTTCAGTCAACCCTTTATAGCCTTCTCGCTTAGCAATGAAGTAGTTGGTTACCACCAGCGTCGAAGCCATGATGAAGCCCGGTACAACCCCAGCAACAAACAGTTTTGGAATAGACAAAGAAGCAAACTGGCCGTGTTGAGCAATGGCTTCCGGTGGCGCCATTAAGCCCATTGCGGAGATACCAAAGATAACCAAGGGAATGGATGGTGGGATGATAATGCCCAAGCCACCAGATGCAGCAGTAACTGCCGATGCGTAGCTCTTATCGTAGTCACGCTTGACCATCGCAGGCACCATTAGCATGCCTACCGCAGCGGTGGTTGCAAGGCCTGAACCCGAGATAGCACCAAAGAAAAGACACGCCATTACCGTTGCTGCGCCAAGGCCACCTGTTACGGGACCCGCTAAGCTTTCGGCGATATCCACCAGACGTTTGGAGATACCCGCCGCCTCCATTAATGCACCCGCAAGAACAAAGGCTGGCAGGGCCATTAGCGGGAAGTTACCCACCGAGGTAAACGCGATTTGTACTAAAGCGATGGGATTTTTGTCGAGCAACATATAGGCCGCCATCGAAGCGCCAGCCAGTGATACTGTGATTGGTGCGCCCAGAATTAACAGCGTTAAAAAGCCACCAAATAAAATTAGAGTTAAATAGGATTCCATTATTACATCTCTCTATTACGACTATTCTCTGTGATGACTATTGCGCTGACTTTTGTGCCGTCATTTTGCGCAGCTCTTTGACTTCTGGATCTTCGTTGGTTGCGCCTTTGAATAAACGCTCATAGTTGTTCCAGATAATTCGAATCATCATCAGTGAAAACGCGATAGGTAAAATCATGTAGAAGTACTTCATCGGGATACCTGTAGTCTGAGACTTCCAAAACAGATTCATTTTGTTGAACACGAAGTCGTAGCTGAGGTAAACGAAGTAGCCGTTGAAACAGAGCCATAAGAAGTCAGCGATGGTTTCACTCACGGTCTGCACGATTGGCGGAAAGAATTTAAAGTGAAAGCTCACTCGGTTGTGCGCCGACATCTTGGCCGCAACAACAGCCCCTAGATAGGCAAACCAAACGAACATGTAAGTAGCGACCTCATCCCCCCAAGGGATAGAGTAATCAAAGAACTGACGAGTAAGGATTTGTGTAAACAGCAATAGGACAAAGCTTGCGAGCAGCAGACAACAGGTATATTCCTCAATGTTGTTTAGGTGCGTTTTTATTGTTTTAGCGACTGACATATAACCTCCAATGTTGATTTCCACATGACAACCAGTCGCTCACGGTCCTAAAAAGATCAGGTACAGAACAGATCAACGAGTACAGCCATGTAAATGCCCTATCTCACTGTTCTATAG
This sequence comes from Vibrio sp. 10N.286.51.E5, assembly GCF_041469125.1. Classification (NCBI taxonomy): domain Bacteria; kingdom Pseudomonadati; phylum Pseudomonadota; class Gammaproteobacteria; order Vibrionales; family Vibrionaceae; genus Vibrio; species Vibrio sp. 10N.286.51.E5. The sequence continues at coordinate 18,353 of NZ_JBFRJZ010000038.1, forward strand.
CTAGGTGATTAAGTAGCGCAGAACAGCAGATAGGGCGAATCTAATCGTTACTTTCTACCTAGTAACTCAAGAACGTCGTCTAGCTTGTCTTTGCCTCCAATACTTGAGTAGAACTTAGGCCAAACTGACTTAGTCACCTTGCTGATCCACTCTTGCTCGTTGTCTGCTGGGTCTGTGAATACCATGCCTTTCGCTTGTAGCTCTTCGCGAATCTTGTTTTCTGTGTTTTCTAGATAAGCAAAGCTGTGCTCTGTCGCTTCCTGACCTGCTTCAAGGATGATCTTTTGCATTTCAGGTGTCTGTTGTTGGAAGACCGTTTCACTCACGATTAGAGGTTCCAAAGAGAAAATGTAGCGAATGTTGGTCACGTACTTTTGTACTTCGTTGAATTTCATCGCGTGGACTGTGATGTAAGGGTTATCTTGACCATCTACCACACCTTGTTGCAGGCCAGTGAAAGTCTCAGACCACGCCATTGGTGTTGGGTTTACACCCCATGCTTGGTAAGACGCGATCATGATTTCGTTACGAGGAACACGAATCACTAGCCCTTTCAAATCTTCTGGTGAAGCAACAGGCTTTTTCGAGTTAGTCAAAACCCTAAAGCCAGAATAAGCCCAACCTACGATGCGAACACCAGCATCACGAATCGTGTTATCAACTAAATCTTGGCCTACTTGACCTTGAGTCAGTAGCACTGCTTCTTCTGCGCTTTGAATCACGTAAGGCATGGTCAATAGACCAACGGTTGGAGAGAAAGGCGTCACGTTGTTGATCGCCAGTACAGAGAAGTCGAGAAGACCAATTGCCGCATCATTGACGGTATCTTGCTCATTGCCTAATTGGCCGTTCGGGAACAGATCGATTTTCACTTTACCGTCTGTTTTTTGCTCCATCAGTTCAGAGAATGAGGTCGCTAATTCCCACTGCGTACCACCAGCAGCATCGCCGATAGCCATTTTAAAATTCGCTGCTGCCGCGGTATGAGATAACACCGTTGTTGCTACAATAGTGACACCAGCAATAATTTTATTTTTAATCAATTTCATAGTCTTAACCTTTCCTATCATACAGACTTCCTGCCTGTACTTTGCTCACAAGGTGACCTGGTACAACTTTCCTGGTCGTAATTCTATTTCCCTATTTTGGAAACAATGTTCGGGTAGTTACAGCCTTTCATCCTTTAACGAATACCACTGATAAAGGAACCGCTGCCCCATTCTTCGAAACGGTGCAAACATCTCTGATTCCACCACTTCCCTCACGTTGGGGAACGGAAGTTTTGATTCAAATATTGGTAGGTCGAGCTTGTGACCTTCGCCTGCTATCCACTGAGCAAGGCGCTTACCTGCTTGAGCGGAATACATCACACCATTGCCGCCATACCCTAGTGCGTAGAATATGGATTGCTTTGGATTCGGCTGATAGATTCTTGGCATCATATCGTGGCTAACATCCACCCACCCCCACCATGAATAATCGATTTTGATCTGATCGAGAGACGGGAATTTTCGGGTTAAATCCGCTCTCAACATGTCTTCGTATTTCTTTTCAGGTGCATTCTTGCCACTGATGGCACTGCGTGTACCGATCTGCACTCGGTTATCGGGTAATAAACGGTAGTAATGACGCAAAATTCTGGTATCAGTAATCACCTGATTGGTTTTGAAGTTACACGCGGCGATTTCGTCTTGAGTTAACGGACGTGTCACCATCGAGTTAGAAAGTACGGGGAATAGGCGATTTTTAAGCTCTGAATGCAAGCCTTGGCTGGTATACCCGCCAGTACAAACACCGACAGAGCGAGCCTTAACCACACCACCTGGCGTTTTCAGGTAATGCACACCGTTGCGAGTTTCCCAGCCCATAACGGGACTCGATGGGTGAACTTTAACGCCGAGTGCTCTCGCCTTTCTTAGATAACCAAACGCCAGTTTCCCTGCATGGATACCAATACCTTCTGGCTCATGCATTGCGCCTGCCGCTTCTTGATCACCAACGTAATCACGCTTTACGGTTTCCGCATCTAAGATCTGCGCATCGTAATCGAACGTGTCGCGCAGCAACTTGGCTTCTTTTTCAAGTGTTGCCATCACTTTGGGACGATGGGCAACGTATAAGTGGCCGCCCGACTGTGGGTCACAATCAATGTCTTTGATCAGAGACTTAAAGGTGTTCATACCATCGACGCATTCGCGATGCATTTTCAGTGCGGTTTCTAGTCCCCAGCGTTCAATCCACTGAGAACGCTTCAAACGTCCTGACGCACACTGAGCCTGGCCACCATTTCGGGTACTGCAGCCCCAACTCATACGGTTAGCTTCAATCACAGTCGCTTTAATGCCGTACATTTCAGCAAGGTGTATCGCGGTGCTTAGGCCTGTGTAGCCTGAACCGATTATCGCCACATCCACATCCATATCCGATGTAATTGGACCATCATCTTCAGGTGGCGCGCCTGCGGTATCTACCCAATAAGTCGGGGCGTATTCCTTACCGTGACCTGGGCTCTTGTCTTTAAGTGGATCGTATTTTGGATCGTATTTATCTTGTGCTTGGGTGCTTTCTTTTGCTTGGGTGCTTGTCACCTTTGGCGGCACATCGGCTGCCGGTTGTTCCATTACTAAACTCATAATTCGACTCTCCTAGTCATAACACGTGGACTGATTTTGGTTTCGTGTCTAGCTCTTGGGAGTGTTGTTAGGAGTCAAAAGAGGTCGTGTTTTACGGAAGGCATTTTTTACGCTGATTTTTCCATCTTTCAGAGTAAACACGTCGACCATGCGAGCTTCGATGATGCTGCCATCCGGGTTCGTAGCAGAAAACGTTGATTCACTCACCGCGCGGTCACCGCACACAAAGTGGACAGGGTCGCTCCAGGCTGCATCTGGAAAGTTCTGCCAAACCAATTCAAAGCTATTGCGAACGGCTTCGTACCCTTCGATAGTGTGTCCAAGTACGCCTTCTCCTGCCACGGTGTGGAAGACACAGTCTTCAGTCATAAACGACATCAGCGCTTCAATATCATGGTTATTCCATGCATCACTAAAAGACTGTAAAAAGGCGGTGTCGACTTGGTTTTCCAGCACGAATGTCGCTGCATTGGTTTGCATATTCATATTCCAGAATCCTTTATGTTTTCGTTATTGGTTTAAATTTCAGTAGCTTTGCGCCACTTTTTTATTAGAGTGTTTAAACTAGATCTGTGAAATTTAACAACTTGATAACAAGCTTCACCGCTCTAACTTCGAGTTACTTTATAAACAATCTTTAAGCTCACAGATTTCATCTTTTTATAAATTAATTAGTGTTCTAATTTTATTTACACAGTCACTCACTAGATTTATACGAGGTCTAAATAAAATAATTAGAAATATTAGACTTTAGTCGAAGTCAAAATCTTGATGGTACTTTCGGCCATACTGCTCAAGCTGGCGATCATGAGTATTAACTTGTAATTCGATATTACCCTCACCTTTATTAATTGCTTGATTACCATCTACATGGGCTTCATTTTTCAAATCAGCCAGTTTCTCTTCAATATATTCTGTCGGTTCATTTAAAACATTCATGGAGGTTAATTCCTTTATCAGGTTTACTTTCGCTGATGGAAGAATATGAACGGACACTAGACCGTTTGAATATTCTTTCTCATCGTACAAAGGCTGAATGGCATCATTGCCACCTTCCTTAAATGGGTGAATGGAATACCACTTATCCTTTTTTTGCTCTTGCTGATCACAATCAGCCACATTGAATATCTGAGTCTTATTGAAGTCACATGGTGAGTTAAAAACACTAACCTTATGATAATCAATGGCTTTAATAATATTGATACAGTCTTTACTTTGGCTATGACATACAGACCACAGCGCATTAATCAGGTTATCTGTCCACTCAAGTAAACGGGTTGGAAACCCCTGTTTCTTGGCTAAACACATCAATAACCAATCGTTTATCTGGTGTGCATTCAACGAATGCCCGCCATAAACTCTCACGGTCGAAAGAAACTCTTGTTCGACACGGCGAATATTCTTTCGATTTGAGCGACCTAAGCTTGGCATCAGATTATTATTTTCATAATCACATACGTTATAAATCAAACCACGATGTCCACTACACTCAACAATGAGTGAATCGATTATTTCATACAGCTCTTCGAGTGAGCTTATATAACGTTTATTTTTCACAACATTCATACAATAAGTCACTTAATTTATATTCGGTAAAGTTAAAGCATTAATAATCACGTTAATCAATGGTTCAATTGGTATCGTTGTAATTATTGAAAAATGATAATAGGTATATATCTTCGTCAAAGATGACCATTTATGGATCCATTAGTTAAGGATCGTACAATAATAATGAGTGACAAAATTTATATAGCTAGAACCACTTATGTACCGATGGAACATTTAATTAGTGTTCTAATGTTTAACTGGAAATTATTGAACTAAGCGTTTACGTTTTTCACCTAAGTCCTTTGCCAATACCCGTTGGTATTGCCCGACCACATTCTCGATAGCACTTTCTCTAACACTCTCGAGATATCTACGGCCGGACAAACTTCCTATGACTTATACGTAATCTTTGTATTTATCTAGGAAACGAACCGGTGTTGATAGTGCATCTCGGCGGAACGGGTCACCCAATTCCTGAGTACACATGATTTCAATGATGGTTGTTTTGCCTTCGTTCATCTGCATGTCGATGGCTTTTTGCAGGGTTGGACCTACATCTTCTAGCTTATCAACCGTGATACCTTCAGCGCCCATAGCTCGTGCGATTTCTGCAAAGCTTTGGTTTTCAAGTTCACCGGCAACAAAGCGTCGGTTGTAGAAGTCGACTTGGTTCTTCTTCTCCGCACCCCATTGACGGTTGTGGAATACCACGGCTGTCACTGGAATGTTATGGCGAACACATGTCATGGTTTCCATCAAGCTCATGCCCCACGCACCGTCGCCTGCATATGAAATAGCGGGGCGATGAGGTGCCGCTGCTTTCGCACCAATGATGGTCGGGAATGCGTAACCACAGTTACCGAAACTCATTGCAGCAAAGAAGCTACGTGGTTTCTCAAAGCGTAAGTAGCTGTTTGCCACTGAGTTGATGTTACCGATATCGGTTGAGACCATTACGTCTTCTGGCATCGCTTTTTCTAGCTCACGCAATACTTGGCGTGGGTGTAAGTATTCGCCACCAGAGAACGGAGTCTCGTGTGAGTTTTCCTCAATCATATCCAAGCTGAAAGAGTCACGTTCGTGTGTCCACTCATCAAGCTCTTTTTCCCAAAGTGCTTTTTCTGTAGCGACGGTATCTTGGCGAGCGCCTTTGTTGTCATCACACAACAGTGCACGACCTTCCAACCTTTCAGATAGAGCAACCGCTGCTGCTTTTGCATCACCACAGATACCAACCGAAATCTTCTTAACCAGACCAAGCATCTTGTTGTCTGCATCAATCTGAATGATTTTCGCGTTCTTCGGCCAGTAGTCCATGCCATGTTGAGGCAAGGTACCAAATGGACCAAGACGTGTACCCAAAGCGATAACCACATCCGCTTGAGCCATCAATTTCATTGCTGCTTTCGAACCTTGGTAGCCTAAAGGACCACACCATAATGGGTGACTAGCAGGGAAAGAGTCATTGTGTAGGTAGCTGTTCACTACAGGTGCACCTAGTCTTTCTGCCAACGCTGCACACTCTTGAACTGCATCGGCCATGACCACGCCGCCACCAGAAATGATGACTGGGAATTTAGCTTCAGCAATCAGGTCTGCCGCTTCATTCAGAGACTTCTCACCACCTGGACCACGGTCTAAACGCGCTGGTTTAGGGATCTCGGTTTGAGTTTCACCGTAGAAATAGTCACGTGGAATATTCAGTTGAGTTGGACCCATTTCACTCATCGCACGGTCGAAGCATCGGCCTGTGTATTCCGCCATACGGTCTGGGTGCGTTACGTGTCCTTGATACTTAGTAAACTCTTGGAACATTGGAAGCTGGTTACATTCTTGGAAACCACCTAAGCCCATTGTTTTAGTGCCTGTCTCTGGCGTCACAATTACGACCGGGCTATGTGCCCAGAACGCAGCTGCAATTGCTGTTACACAGTTACTAATACCAGGGCCATTTTGCCCGATGACTACACCGTGGCGACCCGATACACGAGAATAACCATCTGCCATGTGGGCAGCGCCTTGCTCGTGTACTACTGGAACCAATCGAATGCCAGCAGGAGCAAAGATATCCATTGCGTCCATAAATGCCGACCCCATGATGCCGAACATATCGGTAACATCATTAGCAACCATAGTTTCAACGAACGCTTCTGATGGTGTCATTGTTACTGTGCCGGAAACAACCGTACGTTTTTCTTGCTCGCTCATTCTTCCATTCTCCTTGAGTTAACCAAAATTTCATTTTTCGGAATGAATTGTCTCTTTTTCGAATTCATTTTCACCTTAGTAGTAGAATTTTTGCGCGTCAACTTTTTATATTAAATTGGAACAATTCATTCTAATTAATAAAACTGGATCACATTATTGGTAGTTTTTCGTACAAAAAGTGCCGTTAACTTAACTGGAGCTGTTAATAATCGATGACATATCGCGATAGCAGCGACAAGTGATGAGCTATATAGAGGGAAATATGATGAAAGAGGCGGAATTGGTACCAACGCAGCCGGTAAGCGTGAGAGAACGCTTTGGCATCGACAGCAACCTAACGGTGATGGCATTTGAACACCCGGGTGAATATGTGCCGAAAGTCGACCCAAATTACTGTTTTGATCCTGAAGTGACGTTGGCTATATTAGCGGGGTTCACTTCAAATCGTCGTACATTGATACAAGGCACGCACGGAACGGGCAAGTCGTCTCACATTGAGCAAATTGCCGCGAGATTGAATTGGCCGTGTTTGAGGATCAACCTAGACGGACACTTAAGTCGATTGGATGTCATAGGTAAAGACAGCATCGTCATTAAAGACGGAATGCAGGTGACTGAGTTTAAAGAAGGCATTCTTCCGCAAAGCATTCAACAACCCATCGCACTGGTATTAGATGAGTACGACGCTGGTCGCCCTGACGTGATGTTTGTGATTCAGCAGTTATTAGAGCAAGACGGAAAGTACACCTCTTTAGAGCAAAACCGAGTGATCACACCTCACCCTTCTTTCCGCCTGTTTGCTACCTGCAACACGCTTGGCTTGGGTAACTTTTCAGGTTTGTATTCGGGTACTCAAGTGCTTAACCACAGTCAGTTAGATAGATGGAACATCATCGCCACGCTCAACTATTTAGATCCACAACATGAAACCAAGATCGTGTTATCCAAGCTTCCAGAGCTGAATAATGAAAGTGGCCGACAACTGGTTGAGAAAATGATCGCAACGGCAGGGTTAACGCGCAACGGGTTTCGGGCTGGCGACCTTTCAACGGTGATGTCTCCGCGAACGGTGCTCACTTGGGCTGAAAACATCCAAATATTCGATGATGTAGCCACCGCATTTAGGTTGTCATTCTTGAATCGCTGTGAAGACGAAGAGAAAGAACTGGTTAGCGAATACTATTTCCGTTGCTTTGGTGAAGCCTTGGAAACGCATACTCAAAACTATTCGCACTCGGAGTCGTAAACCATGGCCAATATTTCTTCTCAGCAGAAAAAGATCCTCGATATTGGTGTGTCTGTCGCCAGAGCAATCAGTGGTGAACTCGATCTGAACTATCGGGGAGAACGACTCTATAAAGGCAATAAGCCCTGTTATTACCAGTCTGCCCACACCAACGATCTCACCTTTATATCTCGCCACGAGCTGAAAAACAGTAAGCTTTCGATGCAAGGCAAGATCGATTCATCGGCATTACGACTCTTGCTTTCAGATGCTGATCTTCACTACTCATTGCGACCGAAAAACGAGGTCGAACGTCTGTTATATGACTTCTGCGAGCAGGTGCGAATTGAATCGCAAGTTCCATCTTATCTAAAAGGCGTTACCACCAGCATTCAGTTCAACTTTGCGTATTGGAGCGACCAATATCATCAGAATGGCTTCACCGAATCACGAATAGGCATGTTGCTGTTTACTCTGATGCAAGTCATCCACACCCGCTTAACCGGTGTTCCGGTTTCGGAACCCATTGCTGAGACCATTGAATCGACTCGCGCCGGCATCGTGCCTACCTTCGGTCACAGCTTTAAACGCTTAAAGCAACATAGAACAGACCAAGAACAGTTTGCACACAGTGCCAATGAGCTTGCAGCCCTTGCACAAGAGTTAATCATCCAAGAACAGGAAAGTGATAACTCACCCACACCAACCGTTGAAGAAGACATCAAGCTCCTTGCACAGCTTGCCTTGATTGTTGATGGTGACATTCAAGATCAAGACGTCGATACCGACATCACAGGCAGTAGCAAGGTATTCGAGTTGTCGAGCGCCAATTATCAGGTCTTTAATTCAGAATTTGATCAAGTCATCGCCGCAGACAAACTCGTCAGGCGTACCCTATTACTCGAACTGAGGCAAAAGCTAACCGATGACATCATGGCGAGACAAGTCAACACTCGCCGTTTAGCCGCTATGCTTACTAGCTTTGTTGCCACACCACAGAGGAACCGACGTCAGGACCATTTAGAAGAAGGCATTGTTAACGCCACCACCATCACCAAGCTCGTCACATCGCCATTGGATAGCACTGTCTTTTATCAACCTGACATCGGTACATCTCATCAATGTGCCACCACATTTTTGATGGACTGCTCTGGCTCAATGCAAAAGCACAGTCACAAGCTAAGCCTACTGATTGATACAATTCTCAAATCCGTTGGACTGGCCAACATCCCTTTCGAGATTATTGGCTTTACGACCAATAACTGGAACGGTGGCAAGGTCTATCGGCAGTGGCTTAAACAAGGCCAACCAAAGCACCCGGGCCGCTTAAACGAAGTTCGGCACATCGTGTTTAAGGATTTTGATACCCATTGGAGACGTTCTCGACTTGGCATTGCGAGTCTTCGTAAAGCCGACATCTTTAAAGAAGGGATTGATGGCGAAGCGGTTCAGTTCGCGAGTCATCGATTGCAGCAGCACACCGCCCAGCGAAAGGTTTTGATTGTGTTCTCAGACGGCTGCCCGATGGATACCGCTACCAGTACCGCCAACGATCAGTTCTATTTAGATAACCATCTCAAACAGGTGATTGAACGTGAGTCGACCAAAAACGGTATTGAGATTCATGGTGTGGGAATGGGAGTGGATTTGAGCCCGTACTATCGCAGCAACATCACGTTAGATGTACAAGAGAGCTGCTTGTTTGGGCTATCTAGGAGCATATTTGAGATGCTAAAGCGTGTTTAAACAGGGAAGCTTAGGCTAGCGAATCACTAGCCTCCTTTGTCGAGAATGGTTTACGAGGAGCCAAACAACGACCATGCAGAGACAGCCATCAAATATCCGCCTATCAGCATTAACACCGTAAACACCAGCTTTCTGAGTTGATCATTAGACAACAGCGGTGGGAAACGCCGAGCAAACATTGTGACAAGCGCCACCAGAGGAACAGCAATAGCGGATAACCACAATATGCTCTGTTCCATGTCGCCCGCCGCATAGACATTGACCGTACGGGACATCGACGTACAAGCGAAAACCATCAGCAGTGTGCTTCGCACCAGATCGAGCGAAAAAGGTTGCCGATAGAGATGATAAACAATCGGTGGACCTGCCATCCCAAATAATCCCCCCGCTAACCCAGAGCTAAATCCTGAGACAAGGAAAGATACGGTTGTCGAACGGACCGTTCTAGTTTTAGGTTTAAACATAAAGCTCAAACCAGCGAACAACACCATGGCACCCAATAGCCCTCGTAGGATTTGGGTTGCCGACTCGCTCAACGCGTCCAGCAAGTACACGCCCATCGATACGCCGGGAATAATACCGATGACTAACACCACCAGAATCTTGAGTTCCCCAAGCAGTGGCTTACCCATCAACGCCACCAAGCAATTGAACAAGGTCACAATACTGACCACCGCGGCTATAACGGGTAGGGATACCAAATTAAGGCTGACCGTTAGCCCAATCACAATGATACCGAGACCAAATCCAGTGACAGTTTGGAAATAAGTACCTACCGCAATGGTGGCAAGAATGGCGAGTAAAACAGGTAACTCCATTAGCTATCCTAATTAGGTTATTTGGGGGTAAATATGAGTGCAAGATTCCGCATTAGTTTAAGCAACGAGTGTTAATACCGGAATTCAAACTCCGACTCTTCTCTTTCTTCAACATCAGCTTCAGAGTCAGCCTTAGAGTCAGATGCTTTCCCTTGCTGCGCTTGTACCGCGGTAACGGCAATGACATTAAAGATATCTTCGGCACTACAGCCTCTGGACAAGTCATTCGCTGGTTGATTCAGCCCTTGCAGCAACGGGCCAATCGCAACAGCCCCACCTAGCCTTTCCGCAAGCTTATAACCGATATTACCTGCTTCTAAGTTAGGAAATATCAACACGTTAGATTGACCTTTGACCTTTGAATCAGGCAACTTTTTCGCCGCTATTTCAGTGACAATCGCCGCATCTAATTGAACATCTTGGTCTACAGCGATTCCCGGGCAACGCTGTTTAACTATCTGCGCAGCACTGCGCACCTTGTCTACCGACTCATGTTTCGCGCTACCATTGGTAGAGAATGAAAGCATCGCCAACTTAGGCTCTTCCATTAACAATGCCTCAGCACTTTGAGAAGCGGCTACCGCGATTGATGCCAGCTCGGTTTCAGTGGGGTTAATCACCAAACCACAATCGCTGAAAATCATACCGCCTTTAAGATTATGGAAAGGCTCACACAGCATCATCAAGAAGAAACTCGACACCAATTCGCTGTCCGGTGCAGGGCCGATAATCTGCAGCGCAGCTCGCACCACATCAGACGTGGTATAAACCGCGCCATTAACTGTGCCGTCTACCAGTCCTTCCCTTACCATCAAATTGGCAAAAACAAGTGGATCTTGAACCAGCTCTAGGGCGTCATCATAAGTCATGCCTTTAGCTTTTCTTAATGTATACAGCCGCTCAGCGAGCACTTCTTTGAGTGACGACGCCTGTGGAGAAACAATATGAATGCCAGCGAGGTTAATGTGGTGAAGTTCTGCAGCAGCGATGATCGCCGATTCATCGCCCACAAGTGTGATGTGAGCGAGCTGTTTATCGATTGCTATTCTTGCAGCAGCTAGCACTCGCGGGTCCTCCGCTTCACTCAAAACAACGCGCTTACGATCTAAATGAGCTTTATCAATAATCCGTTCAATCGCCTTCATCTTAAAATTCCATTTATTGAGATCAATTGTTCCATAATTTATATTTATATTATTAGAATAATAAAAAAGGTCAAATTTTATTCAGATAATTGAAGAATAATGATTTGGTATGTACACTCTTAGGCATAGACATATCGCAAGGATGAATCACTGTATGCAAACAGAAACACCGCAAGTTCAAGGGGATACACCGACCCTCCGACTTTTTGCACTATTAGAGGTGATAGCGCAAAAAGACGAGTTTATTTCTCTGCAAGGTTTAGTCGAAGAGACCGGATTGCCAAAACCCACGCTGCACCGAATGCTTCAACAGTTAGAAGCGGCGGGCATCATTCAAAGAGATGGCGACGAAAAGCACTACAGCTCAGGTATTCGACTCAGAAAACTTGCCGAAAACCTACTTTTGAATAGCACCATGCACAGCGCGCGACGCACTATCCTTGAGAACCTGAGAGCAGAAGTCGGTGAGAGTTGTAACCTGACCGCTCTTTCAAGTGGCGAAATCATCTATCTCGATCGTGCCGAAACTGAAGCCCCCCTTCGCTTTCACCTGCACCCCGGCTCTCGCGTTCCCGTGCACTGCTCGGCTACCGGCAAACTGTTTTTAGCACACATGTCTAAGTCGCAGCGCAGACGATTAATTGAAAATGTGCCGCTGACTCAATACACAGTAAACACGATTACCGACTATTCGACTCTAGAGAAAGACATTGAAGAAGCGAAAATCCAAGGTTTTGCTATTGATGATGAAGAGTTTTTACCAGGCTTAGTCTGTATCGCTGTGCTGATACCCTCACCAACAGGTCAATCAAACCTAGGCCTAGCGATACAAGCACCTGTGATTCGAGTGAAACCGGACGAAGCAATAAAATTCTTGCCCGCACTTCAAAAAGCAGCAAAAGCATTAGCGAAGATAGAAGCAGACAACTGGGCGCAAGAATAACCTTGGCAGGCTAAAGCGAATCATCAGCACTGCATAGACATCAACTCAATAACAGCACCAACACGTGTTAAGTAATCATCAAGAAGGAATCACATGCTAGAAATTAATAACCAGCGCTTACTCTCTTTTATGGTGACAGAAGCGAATAACGCGGTTGCCGTGACCAATCCAGCAACGGGTGAACTCATCGGGCACGCACCGGTATCATCAGAAACAGAGTTAGCGAACGCGATTGAACAAGCTCATGTAGCGCAGAAAGAGTGGGCAAAAATTCCTGCTAAATCTCGTGCTGCACTGCTTCATCGCTGGCACCAGTTGATCCTTGAAAACAAAGATGACCTTGCTCGAATCATGACAATGGAACAGGGTAAGCCGTTAGCCGAAGCGACAGGTGAAGTGGTGTATGGCGCGAGCTTCATTGAGTGGTTTGCAGAAGAAGCGAAGCGCACTTATGGTGATTCCATTCCGAGCACAGTTGCAGGCAAACGCTTGGTGACCATCAAGCAACCGATCGGAGTGGCGTGTGCGATTACGCCATGGAACTTCCCTATCGCAATGATCACTCGTAAAGCGGCTCCTGCCTTAGCTGCCGGTTGTAGCTTTATCGTGAAACCTTCAGATGAGACACCGCTTTCTGCGTTTGCTGTGGTTGAACTGGCTTATCAAGCGGGTATCCCTAAGGATCTACTTCAAGTGGTGCTTGGTGAAAGCCCTGAACAAGTGGGCAACCTATTCACTTCGCATCCGTTGATCAAAAAAATCTCTTTCACTGGCTCTACTCGAGTGGGCAGTATTTTGATGGCTCAAGCAGCAAAAGGCATCAAGCGCACCTCTATGGAGCTCGGCGGCAATGCACCTTTTATTGTATTTGACGATGCTGACATCGATGCAGCCGTTCAAGGGGCAATGGCGTCGAAGTTCCGTAATGCAGGCCAAACATGTGTCTGTGCAAACCGATTCTACGTTCACAGTAAAGTGTACGATGAGTTTGTGGCTAAATTCGATCAAGCGGTTCAACAGCTTAAGATTGGGAACGGTTTAGATGAGGGTGTCACGATTGGCCCTGTTGTCAGCCTGAATGCGAAGAACAACATTCAAGCTTTGATAAACCGAGCGATTGAACAAGGTGCTGCGCCTGTCACGCCAACTCAGGAGCTTAATGGGCTTTTCATTCAGCCTGTTGTTCTTAAAGATGTAAAACACAGCATGGACATCGTTCAACAAGAGATCTTTGGCCCAGTCGCGCCTGTGATGAAATTCGACACGGACGAAGAGCTTATCGAGATGGCCAACGATACCATTTATGGATTAGCGTCGTACTTCTACAGTCAGAACATTCATCGAGTATGGAACATCGCAGAGGCACTTGAGTACGGTATGGTGGGTATTAATGATGGCCTGATCTCAACCGAAGTCGCGCCTTTCGGTGGCGTGAAACAATCAGGTATTGGCCGTGAAGGTGCGAAAGAAGGCATCGATGAGTACATGGACATTAAGTATCTTTGCTTTGGCGGAAAATAAGGTTGGTAGTAACTAAGTTCTGGCAGTGATTAGGGCTCGGAAATAATTAAGTCTTAGTGAGCACTAACCTGCCCCATTCTCCCCCCTTCCCACCACAAAAATGAATCAAAAAAAAGGTTCATCGCGGCT
>NZ_JBFRJZ010000039.1:0-1427 GCF_041469125.1 Vibrio sp. 10N.286.51.E5
ATGAAGTGACCCCGTAAAGTTGGACATTTCTGTTAAGCGGCTTTCAAGGCCTGAGTTCGATATTCTATCGGAGTCAGGCCTTTTAGTTTCACTTTTATACGTTTGGTATTGTAGTACTCGATGTATTCTTTAATTTGCTCTATCAGAGCATCTGCATCTTCAAAGCTTTGGTTGTGATACATCTCTGTTTTGAGTAAAGCAAAAAAGTTTTCAGCAACCGCATTATCCAAGCAGTTACCTTTTCTCGACATGCTTTGCGTTAACCCACTCTCCGCTACCTTTTTTTGATACTGTCGATGGCGATATTGCCAACCTTGATCGCTATGTATAATTGGCTTTGAGTTGGGTTTAAGCTTTGATATGGCTTCCGTCAGCATATCCGTGACAAGCGGCAAGCAGGCATTTTTAGCCACTCTATAAGCAACCACTTCCTGAGTAAACAAGTCGACAACGGGAGACAAGTATACTTTCTGCTCTTTTACTTTGAACTCCGTGACATCAGTTACCCATTTTTCATCGGGTTGAGTCGCACTAAAATCTCTTTCAAGCACGTTAGGAGCTGCTGTTCCAGACTCTCCTCGATATGAACGATACTTTTTAATCCTGACCGTCGATTTAAGGTTGAGCTGAGCCATAAGCCTTTGAACCGTTTTGTGATTAAGCTCGAACCCCTGATTTTTTAGTTCCAAGTGAATTCGGCGGTAGCCGTATCGCCCCTTATGCTCATGATAAATTGACTTTATCAACCGCAGCTCACGTTCGTAGCTATTTGGGCGCTTGCTCGTTTGAGCCTGATAATAAAAGACACTTTTTGCCAGCTGTAGAGTGTGCAGTAAGTGCTTTAACGGGTATTTGCTTTTAAGAGTTAGAGCTATGACCGCTTTTTCTTTGTTCGACGGTTTTTTTCCTGCTCCAACTCTTCCAACTTTTTTAGAACGGCATTCTCGGTTCGTAAATAGACCAACTCCTCTTTTAGCTCCTCAAGTGTCATTTCATCATCAGGCTTAGTGGTACGTTGAGGTTGCTGTTTCATTGAGGGTCTTCCTTTCTGGCGCATTTTGAGCCCTTTGATACCGTGCTCATTAAATCGTTTGAGCCAGACAGAGAGTATCCCAGGGGATGAGAGGTTTAATACTGCGCTAGTGTGCGTGAGAGACCATTCATTCGTCCACATTAAATTCAATGCTTTTCGTTTTGTCTGAGCAGTAACCGCTTGGTTAGTTGGTAAAAATGAATCAGCACCATGGATGGCAAAGACTTGAGCCCAATACCGTATCTGTCTTGAAGAAATTGAATATTGTTTTGCTAAGTAGAGAGATGACGTGCCATCTAAGTATTGCCTAGCAATGATACATTTTAGCTCTCGGCTATATTTGGACATAAAAAGACCCCCAATAATTGGTGTCCAACTATTGGGGGTCAGTTCA
>NZ_JBFRJZ010000040.1:0-262 GCF_041469125.1 Vibrio sp. 10N.286.51.E5
AACCCTATCCAAATGACTTGATGAGTCTTAGCGTCAACAATGACCGTGGCATACCTATGCCCTTTAAAGATAGCGAACTCGTCCATGACGAGTTGCCTTAGCTCTTCCCATTTCACTGACGGTACCACTTGGCGAAGTCGGCGTTTATCTATCTCTTTAATGGTGTGCCAATGTACGCTCGTTAACTGGGAGATATGCTTAATGGGAAGAAGAGGCAGCAGTTGTTCTATATAACTTTTTAGGCGCTTCGTGATGCGAGCAT
>NZ_JBFRJZ010000040.1:1150-95482 GCF_041469125.1 Vibrio sp. 10N.286.51.E5
TGATACTCATGGATAGCTTCGGCTTCAAGACCACAAAGGCACTTAGCCTCAGAGTTAGGTTTAAGAGTCAGGGTAATAAGTGATGCTGTCTGGTGAGACTTTACTATTTGAAAGCCTTCCCAGAATGAAGATAGGAAAGTATGATTCGGCATGAAAACGGTAGTTTGTGTATGATTTTTGTTTGGCGACTAAACCATGTCACTTACTACCGTTTTTGTTTTTAGTTCCCGCTAATGCGCGATGAACCTTATTTGTTTCGACCTAGTGAGTCAGAAACAGATAAACGGCTCTTTTATTGAGTGGGTGCTGGATTCGAAATCTAGCTCACGAAACCTTAGAGATTGAGTCTACTCAGTGATCTCTTGCAGCACTTCTCCGATTGACCCGCTTGGTTGGGTGATACCCAGTTTGTTCGAAAGCGTTGGCGCAATGTCATATGGCGTCACTGGTCGCGATACCTTCTTAGCTTCAACGTCGTAGCCTGCAAAGATCACAGGCACATGAGTGTCGTATTTCCACGGAGAACCATGTGTAGAGGCAATTTGGAGGCCTTCCATGTCGTTAATGTAGCTGCGCGGTGCAAATACTACGTACACGTCGCCAGAACGAGCAGGGTGGTAGTTGTTTTTAATTAGCTGCATCACATGCGTATCCGGTACTCGGTTAGCCGCAATGTCACTACTTGATACAGCAAACGCAACACCTTTCACTTTTGCAATTTCATCCGCAATAGCTTCTTGGACCTTAGCCAGATCAAGCTTCTTCTCAGCGATCAGATCATGATTCAGATAGATGTAAGGTTGTGCGTACAAGCGAATCGCGTCTTTGGTTAAACCAAATTCATCCTTCAATCGTTTCTCAACACCACTCGAGAGTAGTGTGTCTTTATTGAAGTATTGAGCTTGATTGAAACCAAGCGCATTTGCCGCAGGTGAAGATTCAGGTACACCGTGGTCGGCAGACAGCACAATCAATGTGTTTTCTAGCCCGACTTGGTTATCCACGGTTTTGAAAAGCTTAGCGAGAGTCTTATCAAGTCGGATAAGGTTGTCTTCTGTTTCTAGGCTTTCAGGGCCGTAAAGGTGCACCACGTAGTCATTTGATGAGAAACTCACTGACAGATAATCGGTTACGTCGCCTTGGCCAAGCTTCTCTTGCATCAACAAGGTGCTAGCGAAGTTTTCCGTGATTTCGTCACCAGCAGGGCTGACGGTTAGCGTTGTGCTGTAGTACTTGTAACTTGCCGGGCCATAAGGATGAGGGAAGGTGCGTTGGAAGTCACCGAGTTTCACTTTGTGTTCGGTATCGTGTTCTTGCAACGTGTACTTATCACGCGGTAATGAGAGCTCCCATTTCTGTTTGGAATACTGAGCAGCAATCGCTTTCTCGTTCCAGCGTGATACCCAATCTGGATTCTCGTCATAGTAATAGTTACTGGTGACAAACTCCGATTGTGCTTTGGAGAACCAGAAGGCTTTACCATTGTGTCCTGCCAATGAGATTGCGCCGCGGTCTTTCACTGATACACCGAATACTTTTGATTTGCCACTATTGGAAATCGTCAGTTCGTCACCAAACGTGGTGGAGAGTATTGGCTCTGGAGAGCGGCCATCGCCTTGTGCTGTCTTCTGCGTTGGGTCGATCTCTGTTGCTTTATCGACACCTGCACCAGAGGTCAGCATTTGGTAGTTACCGTCTTCTACGTTATACACCAAACGTTCTTCGCTACGGTCATACCAAACGTTACCTACCATGCCGTGTACGCTCGGTGGAGCACCTGTTGCAAGCGACACATGGCCCACGATCGTTTCCGTGTTGCCATGTTGGTAGTTTGCGTTGGTGTAGTAGGTACCATCATCCATTAAGTACCGGAAACCGCCTTCACCGAAGTTGTGCTTATATCGTTCGATTAGATCTGCGCGCAGGCCATCTACCGTGATTTGAAGGACTAGATTTGGCTTTTCCTCAGCTGAAGCTGGGAGAGCGCAGAGTAACGCGAGGGTTAGTCCTGAAAGCTTGGTGTATTGCATAGAGTTTCCTTATTCACTGTTGCCGCTGAGTTCTAATGTTTGGTCAGGTTTCCAACGTTTGGCCAGATTTGTAACGTGTGTGCAGTGCGAATCGTATTTTTAGTATTGTTGGTGACGATTAGTGAACCATAACCTTCGGCATCTTTAGTTAGTTCGCTTCGTTAGCTAGTTCACATCCTTAACTAAACGCAGCCCCATATCTGACATAGTGATCGATTGGCTTGCGAAGTCACGACGGTAACTTTCAGATTCATTTTCGTCATAAGCAAAGCTGCCACCGCGAACCGATTTGTGTGATAAACCGACGTCGCTGTGTTTTGCGTTGTTAGGGTTGTCTGTTGGACCGAATCGGTAGAAGGTGTCATCGAAGGCATCGATAACAAACTCGCCCACGTTTCCTGTCATGTCATATAAGCCTAGTTCATTTGGTTTCTTTAGCCCGACTGGATGTGCGCTATTTTTAGAATTTGCTGAGTACCACGCAACATCATCTAAGTTATTGGAACCACTGTAAGTATAGCCTTTACTTTTATTGCCACCTTTAGCTGCAAATTCCCATTCAGCTTCAGTAGGCAGACGGTATTCTTCACCCGTTAATTCATTCAACTGCTCAACAAAATAGTTTGCTTGCTGCCAACTAAGGTTATTGACCGGAACTTGTGGGTTTTGGAAATAACTGAGAGATGAACCCATCACCGATTCGAACAATTCTTGAGTCACCTCAAACTTCGCAATATAGAAACTATCTACAGTTACATTACGTGCAGGACGCTCTGCTTTGGTCGCTTCTGGACCGTTCGACCCCATGGTGAATGTGCCGCCTTCAACCAACACCATCTCTTGGTCAATTTGTTGGGCGATGGGGTGTGTAGGCACGCTTGCACAGCCACTCAGAAGGATAGTCATGGTGACGCTGCTAATTGTTGCTAACTGTTTGTAATTAAGAAATTTCATCACGTGCCTCAGATGTTCGAAATAGGGTCTAATTCTAACGTTTAAGGTCATTCCTATTGGTTATAAAGGGTATAACATGTCACCTGTTCGAATAGGAATTATGATGGGTCCAGAATACTAAAATAGGTAGGTAAATCATGCATATTACTCAAGGTCCACAATATAACGGTAAAGCGTCTAAGCGCTTGCATGTCATGGCTAAGCCGATTGGCGCAGCATGCAACATTGACTGTAAATATTGTTACTACCTAAGTAAGCAAGATTTGTTGGAGTACAAGAAAGGCAGTTCTCCAAGAATGGATGATGAGACGTTAGAAACCTACATCCGACAATACATCGAAGGTCAAAACACGGCAGAAATCATCTTCTCATGGCAGGGCGGTGAACCGACCATGCTAGGCTTGGCGTATTTTGAACGCGTGGTTGAGCTACAGAAAAAGTACCAACCTGAAGGTGTATTGATTTCAAACGACTTACAAACCAATGGTACATTGTTGAATGATGATTGGGCTGAGTTTCTTGCGAAGAACAACTTCCTGATCGGTTTGAGTATTGATGGTCCTGAAATGCTGCACAATGCTTATCGTGTTAACAGAGCTGGCCGTGGCACATTCAAACAAGTGATGGCGGCTGTGGAGCTGCTGCACAAACACCAAGTGAAGTTCGCAACGCTTACCTGCGTGAACAACCTGACCAGTCAAAATGCACTAGAAGTGTACCGATTCTTACGTGATGTGGTGAAGTCGCCACAAATGCAGTTTATCCCTATCGTTGAGCAAAAAACCTTTAGAACGGTTGCACCGCAAACCTCTCAAGTGAGCGAGCAATTGAAGCAGGGTGACAAGCGCCTGATCCCGGGTCATAAAGATTCAATCATGGAATCATGGTGTGTGTCAGATCTGGCGTGGGGTAACTTCCTGATTGCTGTGTTTGATGAGTGGGCGAAACACGATATCGGAAAAGTGTTCGTTCAATATTTCGAAGCAAGTTTAGAAACGTGGATTGGGCGTCCGAACCCATTGTGTACCTTGAACGAGATATGCGGAAAGGGTTTGGCAATGGAGCCAAATGGCGATGTTTTCTCATGCGACCACTATGTTTACCCTGAGTACAAAATTGGCAATATTCATCACGAGAAACTTGATGATTTGGCGTACAGCGCACCACAGCAAAAGTTTGGTTTTGCTAAATCCCGCACACTGACCAGTCAATGTCAGCAGTGTGATTACAAGTTCGCTTGTCATGGTGAGTGCCCTAAGAACCGCTTTATCAAAACTCGTGCAGGCGAACCGGGCTTGAACTACTTATGTGCAGGTTGGCATAAGTTCTTTTCTCATGTCGATAAGTCGATGGCGTACATCGCTCGCGCGATGGGGCATCCGGTTGCTCATGGTAAATTCAGCGACTCAGTATTGATGGCGCATCGAGCAAAACAGGCGCAACAAGCTACGTTCGAGACCAAGTTTTAACTCGTTCTTTGGATCAACAGGTCCAAGATAAATTTAATCAGATACGAGTCTAAGGACAGGCTAAGTTCTCCAGTTTAAGGTAATACTATGATGAAGAAGAGTTTAGCGACGGCTGTTGCTTTATTGATTTCAACGTCCGCATTAATTTCAACGTCTGCGATGGCTGCGAATAGCGTTCAACAAACGGTTGACGCGCCAGCACAAAATATCAATCAAGTGCTTGAAATGACGGACACTCAAACCCGCATTCAACAGTTGTCTTACATGGCACAAGATCAGAATCAATCTGTTGAAAATCGTACTGGTGCACTGCAAGAGCTTGCTTCATATCCAAGCCAAAATGCGCTGGTGGCGGTGGCAAGAGGCTTAAAAGATCAAAACCCTGAAGTTCGTGAAGCGGCGGTTATCGGTTCTGAACCTTACCAACTTGAACATCGCTGGGCGTTAGTTTCCCCCTTGCTAAAAGACAGCGATACCATGGTTCGCCATACGGCAACGTCAAACCTAGTCCGTGACTTCAATGCATTGGATGACGAGCAGAAAGCACAAATTGAACCACCAGTCATAGAGCTTATTAGCTTCTTGGAAACGCAAGAATCTGAAAAGTACCAATTACTGTTTGCTGATGTGCTTCGTTGGCACAATGACTGGGATAAGGCGGAAACGGTTTATCTAGAGCTGATCAATACGCATCCAAAAGAAGCGCAAGTTTGGTTGAGCTACGCAGATAATTTTCGAGCTCAGAACAAAGATAAGCAAGCAGTCGAAGTATTAGATCGTGGTTTGGAGAGCGTGCCAAACAACGCCGCTCTGCATTATTCGAAATCGTTGACTCTGGTTCGCCTTGAAGACAAAACTGCGGCAGCCAAAGAGATTGAAGTGGCTGCGAAGCTAGCGAAAGATAACAGCTACTACTGGTACCTAAATGGGGTATTACAAGAAGAGTTGGATATCGACAAGTCGACTAAATCGTTCGAGAAAGCATATTTGATCTCTGGTTCTCCAGAGCAGCTATACGCGGTATGCGATATCTATGTGCGCTACGGAAATGAAAAGACCGATGATTGCTTAGGTGAGCTAGGTAAAGTAGCTCCTGACTATGTTATTGATCAGTTGAAAGATAAACGAGTAGCGCCAAGCTCATAATATCCTAATGAGTAATTAGCGAAGCCTATAATGAAAAGCCAGTCGACACGTTCGACTGGCTTTTTCGCATCCATGAACTGCTTAGACGAGGTTCAAGCAACTAAAGACAAAATAAGGGCAAGCCTGTTACTTGCCCATTTCGTTTTATTATTCACCCATAGAGCTTGATGCACGGCGTCTGTCGGTCGCGCCATAGATCTTGCCATCTTTGACTTCAATGGCATTCAAGCCACTGACGACTGGAATGACATGCACCGGATAACCGAGCTGCATGAACTCTGGTACTAACATTTCGGCGTAGGTTTTCTTTTCGACGAGCAAACCCGTTGGGTCATAAGGTTTGGTGCGATCAATCTTGGTCTTTGTCTTTTTGGTAAAACAGCGCAAAAGTACCGCCGCCAATCCCAGTCATATCCGGTTCAACCACCGACATTGTCATCTGCATCGCCACCATTGCATCGACTGCATTACCTCCTTGCTTGAGTACCGAATACCCAGTGCTGCTTACATATGGATTCGTTGCACTTACCATAAACTCTTCGCCAGTTTCGTCTGGCGTAATTGGAAAAGGATTTGGGTTAGAAGACGAAACTCAACATGATGGTATAAAGGACGGCATCTTTGTCATCAAAACCAGTAAGTGCGTTGAAATTCTCAACAAAGGCACCGTTTGCTTTACGAGCCTCAAAATATTGCACTTCGCCATTGATGGAGACGTTAGGTAACACATCGTAATCCACACCAATTAGGTAGCTGTTTCCTGTTAGGTGTTCGTGAGAATCAAACTCTGCTCCGTAAACGACGTATGGAGTGAATAAATCTAGTCTGTAGCCCAAACTAGCGTACATCGAGGACGAGATGTTACTGATCTGTCCTTCACTTGCAAGCACCGCTTGACCTAATTCATACTCAACACCTAACGACCAAAGTTGAATGTGTTGGTTGCCTTGTTTGCTACTGAATGGAGCTGTTATCGAAGTCCCAGGGATTGTAATCGTGCCAGAAACGGTTTGATCAAAATTGGAGTCGAGGAATGACAAGTTCCAACGATAGTTTTCACCGCTCAATTGAAGATTGGCACCGAACATTCGGTTGGTTTCAAATTCCAGTTTTGTAGTCGAGTTGAAATCTACGTCATTTTTATCTTTTATGCCGATAAACGGAGTAAGTAAAAGAGTAGCTTCGTCACTGACATCGTGAGTCCAGCTCACTTTTATACCGTTGAAAGCTGTGACTCCGAGAACGCTGTTATACACCTCTGTCGGTGGCCTTGCTGTCATATAGGCTTGGCCCACATAGTAGTACTCAGAGGCAAGGAATAATGGTAGTCGTAATCGACCAATGCTGACATCAAAGTCATTAAATTCATAACCTAAGTAAGCCCACTCTAGCTGCGGCTCACTCCAATCATATTGGGGTGGCTTAACAACTTGCACGGAAGCTTTGAATGAGTTGTAGAAGTAATCGAGTTGAACACCAAATGTGGTATCACAGTCGTAACAGCTCTCATCAGTAAAACCGCGGTTGATGATTAATGGATTATCGTTATCCGATGTTGCCCAAGACGTTGAGCCAAAGCCACTCAAGGATAAATTATCGGTAAGTTCGATATTCGCAAAAGCCGGAGAGGCCATTGAAGCACATAACACTGACGTAATTATTCTTTTCATATTATTTCTCCGAACTTATAACGTAGAGAACGTTGGCATTTTGAGGAACCGAAGAGAGTGGGGAGTAACCAATACGGTTTGGTTTGTCATCAAGCCAGTCGACTAAGCTGTCGGTTGACGCCGTTTTGATTTCTCTTGGATAACGCGCTTTTCCTGAAAAAGATAAACCAGCCCAGTGTGCATTCATTTGAGCGGCATTTTTTCCAAGCAAAAGCTGATAAAAGTCCTCTCTTTCGGCACTGTTCTCAGGCCAATCAGACAGTTCAACACGTTTGCCATTGAGGTGCTTAGTTTTCCCTCTATAGAGCTTTCGCGCTTTGTTTATTGATATCTCTTCAAATCCGGAGTCTAAAGAAAATATGGCATAATCTTCAGCGGCATGAGCGGGGCTGAGAAGAAGTAAGCTTCCTAACAACCCTATCACTGCGGGTAGCAGCGCTCTGCACGAGAGTGTTTTAATTGTTTTGATCCAATCCATTGGTTTCTCCTAACAAGTCGCACTTTCTATTTGGTGGAACAGTTTTTCTTTTCTTACGGGCTTCGCTACGTACCCATCCATTCCGGAATCAAAGCACTTTTGAATATCATCATCGATAACACTAGCGGTTAACGCGATAATAGGAGTTTTGCTTAAGCCTTGGTTTTTCTCGTGTTCTCGAATCTCCTTAGTTGCCGTGAAACCGTCCATAACAGGCATCATGCAATCCATCAAAATAATGTCGAAGCTACTGTCGTTCTGGTACATATCAACGGCAATTTGTCCGTTGTCTGCAATTTCAAAGGCATATCCGGCCTTCTTCAGCATGATAGAAGCTACTTTTTGATTGACGCGGTTGTCTTCGACTAGCAAGATTCTCTCTGATTTGCTCGGAATTGCGTTTTGTTCCGCTTCTTCAGGCAAAGTACGTTTGGTCGCAGCCCCGTTGATAATTGGAGTGACAGTTGCAGGTTGTTTCTTAGGTTGAGCTTTATAGGAAGCTGGTAGTGGCATAGCTTCTACCGCGGTGAGTACTTTCTCTTTAAGCATTTCGAACTTGAATGGTTTTGGTACATAGTCATCCATACCAACGTCGAAACACCTCTGAATATCGTCATCGATGACACTGGCGGTCAATGCAATGATAGGGATGCGTCGCGTCGCTTCCGTTTCTTTTTCAATTCTTCGGATGTTGCTTGTTGCATCAAAGCCATCCATAACCGGCATCATGCAGTCCATGAGTATCGCCGCGTAATGAGGATTAGCGGTGAACATGTCCACAGCTTCTTGACCATTATTAGCGAACTCGAATTCAAAACCACTTTTACCGACATGAAGACCAGCAATTTTTTGGTTGATCTTGTTGTCTTCAACGATGAGGATTTTGTGTTGGATCTCGACTGATGTCTGGCTTGCTTCTGATAGTTCCGCCAAACCTCGAGTATCACAAAGCTCAATAGCTTTAATTAAACGCAAGCCGAGTAGGGGCTGTGCGACTTGTGCAGTAACGCTGTCACCAAGATCCGCTGGCTCACTTAAGAAGGAACGTATCAAACAGATAGTGATGCCGTTTTGGTGCAGCTTTTCTAAGTTATCTGCGTGGGTATTAGCTAGGAATGCGTCATCCTCGGCGAAAACAACAGTAATAGGTTTAGTGTGTTTTTGAGTGGAGAGCTGCTCTGTAATTGCCGTTATATCATTCGTTTTATCGGTAACCTTCAAACCATAAAGGTTAAGGTCGGACTCTATTCGCTCGGAGAGCATGTTTTCGTTACCCAGCACATAAATATCAGCCGTTGCTGTACTTGGTTTTGGCAGTATCAAGTCAACAGGCAATACCAAGTCGAAGTAGAAACAGCTTCCTTCACCTTTGACGGAGTCGAGTTGAATTTGACCACCCATCAGCTCTACCAACTGTGTACTGATGGCTAGACCAAGACCAGTACCACCAAATTGGCGTGTGGTTGAATCGTCTTCTTGAGCGAACGGTTCAAATATCTGTTTTTGTTGCAGTGAATCGATACCAATACCCGTGTCTCGTACAGCAAATCGAATGGTGGCATTGTTATCTGCTTTGTTGAGCGTTTGAATTGATAATGTGACGCCACCTTCAGCCGTAAACTTCACCGCATTCGACATAAAGTTCATCAAGATCTGTCTTAAACGGTGATCGTCTATCATCACGCGAGCTGGTGTGTCTGGGCTGATATCAACGTTAATCGATATTCTTTGTTCTTTCGCTTTTGGTGCCACAATAGAGGCTATGTCGTAAATCGATTCTCGAATTGATGCTGAATGAGGGCTGATCAACAGCATGCCAGATTCGATCTTAGAGAAGTCCAAAATGTCGTTGATAAGGCTTAATAGCAATTGAGAAGAGGTCTCAATGGTATCGACATAATCGCGTTGTGTTGGTGTCAGCGGTGTATCAGACAAGATCTCAGAAATACCAATAACACCATTGAGCGGGGTGCGAATTTCATGAGACATGTTGGCCAAGAAGCTACTTTTTGCTTTGCTGGCTTGTATTGCGTTGTCTTTCGCGTGTTCGGCATCCTCTTTGGCTCTCTCTGCGTCTTCTTTTGCTACCGTCAATCTCTCTTTCGCGAGCTCTCGTTCGATGGTCAATCGTTCAACTTGCTGAGCAAACAGACTGAGTTCATCTTTACCTTGGATTAATTTATCTAAAGAAGGGCGCGTGTCATCATTTTCGCTTTGTAAGAAAGCTAACACCAAATTAAGGTTGTTAGTGACTTGTCTCGCCAAGCTAAGAGTTAAACCCATAACAATCGCTGCCAGCAAAGCGACGATTGAAATAAACAGGGTTCGTTGTATTTGCGCGTCATAGATGGCTTGCTCAACTTCTTGTTGAAACTCTTGCTTGATTACGCCGCCAAGGCTTTGTAATAAGTTGAGCCGTGCGCTCATCGCTTCTAAGCCGACAGACACTTCTTGTGGCGTCAGTTGGCTGATTGTATTTAGGTCGAGTAGCGCGCTTCTTATCTCTTGGCTTTGAGCAAACACATCATTTCGAAACACTTCAACCATCAAAGAAACTTGATGTTCGTTGGCGTTCAATGAAACAAAGCGCTCTAAGAACAATTGCTGTCTTTCACTCAAGGTTTTGATCTGTTCGGCGAGTTCTGGGTCGTACTCTTGGCTGATTTGGAAGATCTCAATCAGTGAACTACCAAGCTTGAACTCTTCGTTCGACCAAAACATCAACCACTCAAGTTGTTGAAGGGCAGTGAGGTGCTGTTGAATTTCACGTTTAGTGTTTTCAAAAGGGACTTTCTCTACTTCAAGTAACAGTTGCTTGTATAAATCGCTCTGCCATTCGAGGGCATCCAATTTATCGTAAGTGTCAGTCACTTGCATCGTCGATAAGGTCGCTTCGCTGAAATCGGCAACAAGTTGATTCATTTCACCAGATGCGTCTAAAAAAATGATGGGAGACAGGTTTTTAAGTTCTGCCTTTACTTGGTTGCTTTGAGTAGCAAACTCTTCAGGGCTAGAGGCTAAGGTACTTCTATACAAAATAGAAATATCTTGAAGATAGACAGATAACTGATTGGTTCGTTCAAAATCGGTTAACTGAGTCGTTAATATATAAGCCTGTCTACCTGCTAGGAAGAGTAATAATGAAATGGGAAGTAGAACTAAGCCAAAGAGTTTATGTTTGACTGAAAGGTTATTCCAAACCGTAATCGCCATATAAGGATCCATCCAACTGTCGTTATATAAAAACAGTAGAATAAAAATGCCGATATGGAAACTTTGAAACGGTAAATTTTACGTAAGTGTGGGAGAGGTATAAGTTCTTGTGATTCCAGAGCTTATTTTGAAATGCGTTCTTTTATTAGTAATTTATAGCGTTTGGCAGTTTGTTTAATTTTATGCTTATTGATGAATCACTTAAAAAGCTTACTAATGAGGACGATTGTTATCGAGGCTTAATTCGAAAAGAAGTTGCTCTAATACGGTTTTTGCAGAGGGTTCTAATGTCCAAATACCGAGCATTCTGTTAAGTGCGGCGCGATACACTCTGTTTTTTAGTAGGAAGGCGAGTGTGCTCGTATCATTGCTGAATACGTGCATTTGTACGATGGTGAGCTCTGCTTTGTTCTCAATGTCTATTTTCTGAAGATTGAAAGCGGGTAGGAAGGCAGACTCATACCAAACCTCAACGATCTCTCGAAGCTCCATCTCTTCTTCAGGTACATCGCACTCCTGAAGTTGGTGGTTTTCAGGAATTGCGGATAAGTAAGCTACATCAAGCTTGTCTGCAACGAATGTGTACATATTCTTCCTTGTTACCTGTGGTATTGGGGCGAATCATCCCTCTCGCTTATGAATTTGTCAATTATATCCATTTCCCTAAATAGCGAATTGTGATTAAGCGTTGAGGTTTTAGCTTAAGCTGTTTAAGTATTTGTCTGTTAAGCCAAAATATTTCAAATTTCCATCCGGCTCTAACACTAAACTCATGTTTGATGTTGCGATCAAACCAGGGTCGTTAGTCGAAAAAATCACGGTCTTATTCAACAATTTATCGGAGAACAGGCGATTAAAGTATTGAGCGTTTTCTTGCTCTGCACCGTTGAACGGTTCATCAATGATAATCAGAGATTGCTCACAGTTACCTAGGCCAAGTACCAGACGCAGTTTTTGTTGAATTCCATTCGGAAGACTTTTGCATTTATCCACGCTTAACTGAGTAGCCAAGCCTTCCGGAAGCCATTCATCTAATTCGAAGAAGCTGATCATCTCTTGCATCTTGTCTGTTGGAATCAGTCCGTTGTGTAAAATGAAGTTGGTCTCAAGTGAGCCTTCAAAAATATGCAAATTGAAAGGGATGTAGTTAATCGACGTGCGATAACGGTAGCTATTGAACTGTTTAATGTTGTAACCATCGACAGAGACTGCGCCTTGATAGCGGTCTTCTAACCCAGCAATGATTGAAATTAAGGTGGTTTTACCGCAGCCCGTAGGGCCACAAATGACCACTTTGGCACTGGGTGGGATTTTGAACCCCAAGTTAGTTAAACCCGTTGCGGCTCCTGCATATCGGTGACTGACTCCGCTGCCCACAATGCTTCCTTGGAACAGGCGAATAGGTGGGCTTTTTTCTAAGGTCAATTTGTCGTCATTCATCGACATCAGGTTGTTTATCTGTGCTGATGAAGCCTTGATCGATTGGAACTTGGAAATTGAGTTATAGATACCCATGATTGGGCCTAACGCTTTCCAAACCAAAATAACGGTTGCGAGCATGGCACCCGCATCAGAAGTACCTTCCATCACACCGATTACCGCGGTCACGATACTTGCTGTACCAATCACTTGAATCAAACTGCCACCAGCGGCCTGAATCTTACTGTTAGTCACGGCAACGTTCTCTGCATCGCTGGTGCTTTGCATATGCGATGCGCTGAATCGAGATTGAACGACACGAAGTAAAGGCAGGCCTTGGATAGTCTTGATACCACGAAGAATTTCATTCCATTGATACGAAACCATCGCATTGGCACGCGAACTTTTGGATGTGGCTTGCGAGTAGATATAGCGCGAGTAAATACAGAACACTAACATCAGTATTAAGCCGCCCATCACCACCAATGCCGCTGTACCAGACATCAGAGCAATGGCGATGATAAATACAATCACAAACGGCATATCAAAATAGCTAAGCGTTGATTCTGCGGTCACCAAGCGTCGGAAGGTATCGATATCTTTCAAACGCGCTAACTGAGAAGAGACCCCAGCTGTAGATGTCATCGCATAAGGTAGCCAAAGCAATTTAGATATAACGGCTTGCGAGATGTGCACGGCGAGGTCTTTACCGGAGGTCGCAATAATGTTGACCCGCATTTTCTTAAAAAAGTATTCAGAGAAGCCGACAATAATGGCGAATAAGGTTAGCCAATAGAGTGTGGCTTCGGAGCTCGAAGTCAGTGCGAAGTTATATACACTCATAATAAAGAATGGCTGCAATGCACCGAGAATACTGATGACGAAGCTGAGAATGATCAGGCTTTTAAGTTCATTGTTATAACGATAGAAAGCGTATTTAATCCAATTGCTTCTGTCTTGCGATTCCGGAGGTGGCTCGCGGAACAGACGAGAATATTCGCTAATCGCAATCAGCAAACAGGGCTTTTTGCACATTGGGTATTCAATGGTGTTGTTGTTCGTGTAATCAAACAGCAGCAACTTTCCATCTTTGGTGCCTAAGAAAATCGCACTTAGATTCTCTATTTCAATAAAGCATGGGTGTGGGTGCTTATCGATATTCTCGAGTGTCTTTAGTTTAGTAACATCACAGCGATATCCAAGGCGCTCTATGGTTGCTGTAAAGCTGTCGCCATCTTTGGGTTTTGGAATAAAAGCATCGCTGAGTATTGCGGGTGTGCCTTCCCATTCGAGTGCTATCAGGGTGTAGGCCAAACCACGAATAAGTGGCGATTGACTGTAACGTTCGTCGTATCCACTAGATTCAAAATCCAAGACACGTTGCGGCACATTATTGAAGTCGACTAGGATACTCATTGGTCACCTCCGGTAAGTTTTACGCGTTTGAGGCGGTGATTAAGTTTGTCCATTTTATTGCTGGCGATGATCAATATTTTGTCATTGGCGCGATAAGCCGTACTGGTGAGAACGACTCTCGCAAATTCCTCATCAAAGACACAATCGATGTCATCGAATATCAATACACGCTTACTGGCGAGCAGGGCACGAACTAATAATAAGGCGTAGCCAACTTGGCGAGAGAATGGGTTACGCATATGGCCTTTGAGTTCTGTATAAAACCCGGCAGGAAGCCCATCAATTTGCGCTTTGATGTTCATGGTTTCACACAGTGCAAACGCCGTGTTATTCAAGCTTGGTCGGAAACAGGTCAGGTTATCGATAATCGTCCCTTCTACGAACGAACTGGTCTTATCAACCATCAGAACACTGTTACGCCAAACGTTGTAATTGACGTCATCCAAAGGCGTGTCGTTAATCATGATATCGAGTTTGCTATCACTGTTCTGACGCGTAATACAGTTAGCGAGGTGGGTCTTACCTGAACCACTTTTCCCTGTCAGCAAATAGGCTTGTCCGAGTTCGAACTCGATACGCTGCTTTTCAGAATACTTAACCGAAATACGTTCAACTTCTGTTGTTTCATGTTGGTGTTCAACAGAGGCGGCCAATTCAAGGAGGTCAGCGATACGTTGGATATGGAGTTTGTTTAACTCCCAGCGGCTCGCGGTTCTCATTACCTGTTGATATGGCGCAAAGTAACG
The DNA here is from genome assembly GCF_041469125.1 of Vibrio sp. 10N.286.51.E5. Classification (NCBI taxonomy): domain Bacteria; kingdom Pseudomonadati; phylum Pseudomonadota; class Gammaproteobacteria; order Vibrionales; family Vibrionaceae; genus Vibrio; species Vibrio sp. 10N.286.51.E5. The sequence continues at coordinate 15,692 of NZ_JBFRJZ010000040.1, forward strand.
GTTGGTTAGCATGATGATCGCGGCCATGATGCCTTGACTCGATTCCATATTGATTACGGCAGTCGCCAAGACCACAACAACGCAAGCAATGGATAGCTGTTGGATGAGCGCCAAAATCAAGCCAAAGTTCGACTCGATTTGCTCATATTTGATGTTCTCCACTTCACGCTCTTCGACCATTTGTGTCATCAGGCTTTCAACGCGGTACTCCATGTTTCGCGCTTTAATATCAAGCGGGCTAGAGATGATCTCAATGATTTTGGAGGTAGTTAACCCTTCGATGTCTGACTTATTCTGCAAGCTACCAATTTTCTGTTTGGAAAGACTCCAAGCGAAAATCGCTAAGACAGCCGAGGCAATTAGAAGGGTGATACCAGCCCATATGTTAATGAGACCGATGATAAGTATAGTAATCACGCTAACAGCAAGGTTGATAAGCGCTCGAACCGATTCTCCACCAAAGAAGGTCTTAAGTTCAGGAATGGTTGAGATTCGTTCTAGGTATTCGCCTGGTTCCAAACGACGGAATTTAGATATTTCCGCCAAACAGATGGATTGGAATACCTTGTTGGTTAGGTTGGTTTCAAACTGCCTCATGATAACGGAAGATATCTTCTCTTCCTGACTTTTTAAGTGGTAGTCGAGGAAGATGGAAATCAAAATAATCGCGAACAATAAGAACAGCGTATCTTGTGCTTGGTTGGGTAACACTCGGTCAAAAATGATCAGAATAGAGAAGGGCAGTACCAAACCAAACAGGGTCGATATTATCGTTGAGAAAGTCAGATAACACTTATCTGCCATGTTGATCTTTTGCGAAAACTGCTCAGTTTGCATTGTGACCTCCTTTTCTCAATGACTCCGTTGAGAGAAGATGTTTTGGCACCAAATCTTGATTGTCGCGACCTTCAATATCACTCATTAATTGCATCACGCTTTCGATAGATTGAATTGAGAGTATTCCCTTAATTTGCTCAAGCTTGATGGTCTCGATGATGTAGTCGTATCGTGCGCTTTCATAGTCTCTTAACGCGCTGAACAGCTTACTTTCCGCCGCCAGCAAGTCGGTGATGGTACGCGTGCCTAATTGGTAGGCTCTTTGGATCCCTTTATAAGACGCGTAGTTGGCGCGAATGATGTTTTCGTAACTGCTTATAGATTGCGAGAAATCGTTAATGTTGAGCACGGAGGTATTCACACTGTTACGTGTGGTGTAAAGCGAATCTTGGTAAAGCAGCTCAGTACGTTCGATGGCCGTCGATGATTTTTGATAGCCGTAGTAATCAGAGCCACCAGACAAGATAGGAACTGCTAGGTTTAACCCAACACTGGTTGAGTTACTTTCGCCTGTCGCTGTAATGTCGGTTTTGTCGAAGTTATTGGCGTCATCGTGTCGATAGCTGGCTGAAAGCGATACTGTCGGTAAGAAGTTCGAACCGCTCTCTTTTAAGCTTCTGCGGCTTCTCTCGACGTTTTTCTTAGCCACTAACAAGTCGTTGTTGAGCTTTAACGCTTGATCCATGATTGATCGTTGTTCGGTTTCGTTTATCTCTTTTAAAGGCACACTTTCGTAGATATCTTGAGACGGAGTGATAGGGTATTGAATCTGAATCGATAGCCCGTTGAGAATGACGCGACGGTCTTTCTGCAAGGTTCTCAATCGATTCGACACACCTTCTTTCTGAGCAATCACTTCGTAAAGCTCACTGGCGGCTGTATTGCCGAGTTCCACATTGCGTCGCATTTGATGTTCACGCGTCTCAGACGACTTAAGCTCTACCTTGGTCGCTTTAATTTGTGCGTTGTTTTTCAAATACTCAAAGTATTGAGAGCCGATTTCTGAAATAGTGCTTTGGATTTTGTTCTCGTGTTTAATCTCTTCAATGTTGAAGTCGAGCTTTGCCGTCCCATATTTGAAAATATCGCCCAGATTGAAGATCGATTGAGAAAGGGAAAGGCTGTAGCTGTTCGAGTTATAGCTTGAAGTTTCATCAGGCACACTTGATAGCAAGGTTTCATTTTCATTCCATGTGGTATCGGCAGCACCATTGAGGGAAGGAAGAAATTTTGAGCGGCTGATACCAATGTTGTACTCGTTTTCTTCCACGCCCTTATCACTAGCGCGAAGAGACAGGCTGTTTTGCAGGCCGAGCTCTACCGCTTCAAGCAGGGTAGTCGCCGATGCTGAAGGTGTCGTGCTTAATGTAAGCGCAGCTATGATGCTGCTAGTTAAGTTTTTGTACCGCCACATACTTGTTGATCACCTTGATGATTTGGTCGCTTTTATAAGGTTTGCTGATTACGTAATCCATTCCGGCCTCAATACAAGCCTGGTGTTCGTTACTGCTGGTCAATGCGGTTGCACCTATGATGGTACAAGGGTTTTTCTCGTTTTCTTGTTCGAATTGGCGAATGCGTTTTGTGGCTTCGATGCCACCCATACCCGGCATGATGCAATCCATGAAGATGATGTCAGAACGCTTGTTCATAAAGTGCTTCACGGCATCGGCGCCATCGCCAACCATGTCTGGTTCATATTCTTGTTTGGTCAAGATTCGTTTCAGTAAAATTTGTTGAACTCGGTCATCCTCTACGATAAGGAATGAGCTGTTTTCCATCTGTTCTTCCGATGCTTCCGCTTCCATAATGGTGAGTAGGTTTGGAATGAACTCGTAAGGGATAGCAGGAGCGTTGATGATTTTGTCGACGAAGCTATGACACTCTTGTGCTTGCTGAGTGTTGGTCACTGACAACAGTAACTTGGTATTTGGGTGGTTCTTAAGCTGAGATTTCACCGTCTTGCTCAACGACGGCAGCTTGTTGGGTTCAAAGGTATCGGTCAACATTATCGCATCGTAATCACCGAACGTTTTCGCCGCTGAGAAAAGCTCATTTGCAGTGCGAATCTCGGTGATATCAAGCCCCAAGTTACTGAGCATTTTCTTCATCACATCGATGCGAACTTGAGTATTAGCACACAAGAGTAAACGCTTGCCATCAAAGCGAGTTTTCTCTGTGTGGAAGTTCTTAGCCTTAAGATCAAGCTCGATCTGAAAACGTTCCTGAGCCCCTGACTGGAACCAGTGGCTCTCGTAATATCCGTAATCCTTCAGAACGCTTTTCGCTAAGTCATCTGTGCTGGCTGTATGGTCTTTGTGTGCGCTCCAATGGAGTTTGTTGAGCTTGGCAACAGAAACATCCAGTGTTGATAAGAAGTTGAGGTTGATGGTGACACGGGTATTTTCCATGTCTGAAGCCGCACCCGATTCAATCGTTACAAACAGTTTCTTATTTGATTTGAGTTGAATAGCGTTAGAAAGTTGAAGGAACAGTATCCAGAATAAGCTGGTGGATTGGCCTGCAACACGATTCGGTAAGTTGTCAGAGATAAAACAGTCAAGTTGGCTTTCATTACGTTGTACTTTGGCACTGATATGAATCATTAATTCAGATAACACGCTCAGTAAAGAGAACTCTTTCGACTTGCTTTCCGTACCCTGTGATATCAAGCGATTATAGTTTTCTGCTAACTCAGATAGTGTGCTACACGCAGAGGTAATATCGTTCGCCATCAACACGCCGTTTTCATCGGTTTCTTGAACCAGATATTGGACACCACCGTTGATGGTGTTTGTAATTCCGCGAATCTCATAACCGATCAGCGCATACAACTGTTTGTAGAGATCGTTATTGCGCTTTTGGTCTTCTAATTTACTGAAAATAAGTTTGAGATGAGAGTAAATCTGACGCTGCTTGGGGTTGATGCTAACTTCATTAAGAAGCTCTTCAAGACGTTGTAAATCTAGCTGCTTCAGCTCTTGATACAGGGCATCGAATTCATAGTCGATTTCGCGTTCGTTAGAACTGGATTTCTTTAGCTTCAACATAGCAACTGAGTTGGATAGAATCGTAATCACAGCCAATATCACGACCACCATAAACAACCAGATAAAGAACTCGTTTTTTTCTGACATTAAGTCATTTGCATGGTTGTTAAACATGGTGCGATAGTTGTCGTCCATCTGCAGATAGTTATTGGTCAATGAAAGGTACAAGCCTAATACGTCGTTACGTGTTTTTGCGCTATCGGAGAAACGATTAATCGCCAATTCCAGTTGTGTGTATTCAGTTGCCCCAACCAAGCTGAACTCGGTTTTGTTCAACGAGGCTAAAGAGCGAAATTCATCAATTTCAAGCTTCAAGTTAACCAGGTTGAATTCGTTAGTGCCGCAAGTGTTGGTACTTAAACACTGTTGCAGAGTTTGAATATCTTGTTCTATGGTCTGATTAAGCTTCTGGGCTTGTATGAGCAGTGGGGCGCTTTGCACTTGTGCGACTGAATCTATTTTTGACCAAGAAAAGTATAAATAGAAAGCGAGCGCAGCCAATACCACGCTAAATAGTATGCTTAGACGTAGGGCGGGTATGGAAATATTGTACGAAGGTTTACCGCTCATTGATTATCTCTCATCGAAAGCATCCTCGATGGCTGACATCACCGGTTTCGCAGCGTATTCGATCACGCGACGCGAGCCTGTTTTCACATCAGCGGTAAACTCCATGTAAGGTGATAACTTGTATTGAGTGCCTCCTCGTTCAAGAAAGTTTCGGTCAATTTCAATCTCAGCTAAATAGAATTCAGCGTCTTCTTCTTCGTATGATGAACGGCTGATTGAGGCGATGGTTCCCTCAACAAACCCGTATTTTGCAAAGTTATAGGTATCCATTTTTACTTTCACTGCCTGACCAATTTCGACAAATCCCATGTCTTTACGTGGGATCTTCGCTTCACCGTGTAACGAATTATTTATTGGGGCAATATCGGCGATACTTTCTCCTGGCGGAATCACAGCAGAACGGAAATTGAAGTGAAGTTTATCGACCACACCATCGACTGGCGAGTAGACGACTAGGCGATCAACCTTGTCGGAATGCTGCGGTTGTAAGATTCGCTTTAGCTTGAGGTCTTTGTTCGCTTGAATGATTTGTGCTTGGTACTCAGAGTTTCGATTCTCAACCAAGTCACGGTGTTGCTTTTCCAGTTTGTCGAGTTGGAAACGCTCATTCATCACAGATTCGTCAAGGTTCTCAATCTCACGCACCATATTCGACTCTTGTACTTTCATGTTAAGAACGTCGACATAAGACGCCATCTCTTCTTTATAAAGCGTATTTTTGATGTTGAGTTGTTTGCGAATGAGCGATAGTTGGTTCTCTGAACTTTTACGACGCTTAAGCATTGACCTAATCAGGGAGTTTTTGTGTTTAATATCGTGGGTAATGAGCTCTTCATTTGAACGGTTTTTAGAGAACTCTTGTCGCCATGTATTCATGTTGACCTGAACTTGTTCTGGAAATTTTTCGATATAAGAAGCGAAGTTGGGTTCTACCATGTCGCGTAAGCTTTCATAACGAATCTTATCGAGCTCTATCTGAATAATCTCAGTATTCACGGTATCGAGTTGTGTGTTGCGGTCTAGTGAGCGAATTCGTGCGATCGGCTGTCCTTCATAAACGACTTCTCCTTTTCGGACTAACATCTCTTCCAATATGCCGCCTTCTAGGTGTTGAACCTTCTCAACGTCAGATTCCAACAACAGTTCACCACGTACAGAAACGACGATGTCGATACGCGCTTGTGATGCCACGGCAATAGCGACTAAAGCGAGTAGGAATATGATGAGCAACGTTTTGTGAACACTGGTCATGGCACTTGCAAGCACAATGGTGTCATCAGCTGTGACCTTAGAAGCCTCATTATTAGAAACGAGCGCTTTTCTTAAGTGGTGTTCTATTTGGTTATTGCTCATGACTACCTCGATGACTTGTCATCTATTACTTCCTTAATGTCCAACAAGTGATTGATTTGTCGATTGACGTTGTGCAATTCAGTTTTTACATCCTCTATTAGATCTTCCGGCGCAGGAAACTCGTGTCTACTCAAGTGTTCCAATTTGGCCATTTTTGGCGGAAGGTCTTGGTCGCAAAGCAACGTTAAGATGGTCTTCAATCGTTTTGAGTAACTATTGAGTTCATCAAAATGATTACCGTTATGAAGCGCTTCTATATTTAGGGCTGCGTCAGAAAAGTCATTGTAAAAGTCGCCTAATAGCAATTGCAGCCCTTTGTGGTTGTTGTCGACCGAGCGCAACAAATTCGTCATGTCTATCATCGCTCCACTGCCTTAATTGCTTTAATCACAATAACTAAGGATCTTTAAAGGCAGTTTTCAAATTTTTTTTGATTCTTTCTCTTTAAAAAGAAATTATGAAAAATGTTGTATAAAAAATTGGTTTTTCAAAATGATGTCCTTTAATGCCTCTATAAATACGATCAGTTAGCTAGTAGCAACGGAGGCTGTAATGGCAGGCGAAAATAACCAAAACAACCAAAATGAAGATCTAAATGACGCGGTAGAACAAACGGACACGAACGACGCGGGTACGCCCTCCCAACAGCAGAATCAACAAAATCAACAAAATACGATTGCGTCGACAATAGCGACGGGTGCTGAAAATACGGATGCGGCAGACGAAGTTAACCAGGCTTTAGACGACAATCCGAGTGGTGCAGGTAATGCTGAAGATGCCTCGGCCTCTGGTGCGGCTGTGCAAGAAGAGACGCCAGAAAGTAGTAGTGATTCACAGGCAGCTCAATCCAATGTGGTAGATAGTGTTGCTTCTGAAGGAGGAAGCGCTGAAGGTACATCGGGAAGTGGTGGTGAGGGTTCTGGTGCAGGTGCACAAGCTGTAGGTGGCGGTGGTGCTGCCGGATCTGAAGGGGGAGTTGATGCAGAAGGTAATCAAGCCCAAGGTCAAGCAGTACAAACTTCAGCAGCATCAAGTTCTTCAACAGACTCTGAAGGGTCACAAGGTGGTGATAATCTAGATTCGGAAACCGCAGAAGAAACGTTTGCAGTCGATGTTCAGGACCAAAGTGGTGAAGTAACAAATCAAGTAGAAGATGATTTTGATTCTGAAACGACGAGTGAAACTTTCCAAATCAATGTAGAAAGTGAAAATGATGCGCCAGAAGCAGAACAAGATCTGGCTTACATCATGGATGAAGATGGCTCCATAACATTCACTCAAGAACAATTACTCGAATACGCAAGTGATGTAGATGGGGATGAACTTGTTGCTTCTAACGTTCAAGTTGGTGCTGATGCAACAGTTCAAGACAATGGTGATGGTACTTTCACCGTCGTTCCTTCAGCTGACTTTAATGGTGAACTTGACCTTACTTTCGACATCAGTGACGGCCAAGAAACGATTAGCAGCGCAATTGATTTAACGGTACGTCCGATTAATGACGCGCCTGTTCCTGAAGATAAAACGTTTGAAATCGAGGAAGACGGAACTCTTGTATTCACCGACGCTGACCTTCTTTCTGGCGCTACTGACATTGAAGGCGATAACCTGACGGTTGAAGGTATCACTTATGAAGGTACTGATGGCGTACTGACTGACTTGGGTGATGGCTCATATAGCTTTGCGCCAAACGAAAACTTTAATGGCGATGTGAATTTTAGCTTCGATGTGTCAGACGGTACCGATACCGTGTCTGCAAACATTGATGTTAGCGTGACTCCGGAAAATGATCCTCCAGTTGCGGGTTCTACTTCTTACACCGTAAATGAAGATAACTCGATTACCATTTCTGATGCACAACTATTGGCAACGTCTTCAGATATTGAAGGTGATGTATCGATAGACAGCGTGACTTACTCTGGTAGTGACGGTGTCCTTGAAATCAATGGTAACGGCACTTACACCTTCTCACCAAATGAGAACTTCAGCGGTGAAATTGCACTGGATGTGGTTGTTGCTGATGAAGATGGTGCGACTGACGCGACGACTGCGGGTATCAATGTTCTTGAAGTGAACGATCCGCCGGTTGCAGGCCCAACGTCTTACACCATTGATGAAGACTCAGTACTGAACTTCAGTGAGTCTCAAGTGTTGCTTAATGCCTCAGATGTAGAAGGGGATGTTGAGCTAGTTGGTATTAGCTACGATGGCCCTGAGGGTATATTCTCAGTAAATGGTGATGGCACTTGTAGCTTCGCACCGAATGAGAACTTTAATGGCCAAGTTCAGCTTGATGTCACCATTCGTGATGAAGACGGTGCAGAAGTTGAAACCGTCATCAATGTTGACGTACTGCCAATCAATGATGCGCCAGTGTCTGGTGATTTGGCTTACAACGTTAACGAAGATGGTTCAATCACACTGAGCCAAGAGCAACTGTTATCACAAGCGTCAGATGTTGAAGGCGATGACCTGACAGCCAGCGACCTAACGGTTGGTGGTGATGCAACCGTTACTCAAAACGATGACGGTAGCTTCACGATTACGCCAGATGAGAACTTCAATGGTGACATCGATATCAACTTCGATATCTCAGATGGCACCAATACCGTTCAAGCTTCTGCAGACCTAACCGTTAACCCAGTTAACGATTTACCAGTACCACAAGACCAACAGTTCAGCGTTGAAGAAGATGGCACGTTAATCTTCACCGATGCAGACCTGTTAACAGGTGCTACCGACATTGAAGGTGACAACCTAACGGTTGAAGGTGTGACCTACGACGGTGGCGACGGTATCTTGACCGACAACGGTAACGGTACTTACACTTTCGCTCCAAATGAAAACTTCAATGGCGACGTAAACTTCGGCTTTGATGTGTCTGATGGCACCGATACGGTCTCTGCGAACATCGATGTGAGTGTTACGGCGGTTGATGATGCACCAGTGTCTGGCGACCTAGCGTACTCAATCGACGAAGACGGTTCGATTCGTCTAAGCCAAGAGCAGCTTCTATCGCAAGCGTCTGACGTAGAAGGCGATGACTTGACGGCCAGCAGCCTAACAGTCGGCGGTGATGCAACGGTTGTAGCTAACGATGACGGCAGTTTCACCATCACGCCAGATGAGAACTTCAATGGTGACATCGATATCAGCTTTGATATCTCGGATGGCACCAATACCGTTCAAGCCTCAGCTGACCTAACCGTTAACCCAGTTAATGACCTGCCAGTCCCTCAAGATCAACAGTTCAGCGTGGAAGAAGACGGCACGTTGATTTTCACCGATGCAGACCTGTTAACAGGCGCTACAGACATTGAAGGCGACAACCTTACGGTTGAAGGTGTGACCTACGACGGTGGCGACGGTATCCTTACTGATAACGGTAATGGTACGTACACCTTTGCTCCAAACGAAAACTTCAATGGCGACGTAAACTTTGGTTTTGATGTGTCAGATGGTACCGATACGGTCTCTGCCAACATCGATGTGAGTGTTACAGCGGTTGATGATGCGCCAGTGTCTGGTGACTTAGCGTACTCAATCGATGAAGACGGTTCTATCCGTTTAAGCCAAGAGCAATTGCTATCGCAAGCGTCAGATGTTGAAGGCGATGACCTGACAGCTAGCGACCTTACGGTTGGTGGAGATGCGACGGTTGTAGCTAATGATGACGGCAGCTTCACGATTACGCCAGATGAGAACTTCAATGGCGACATCGATATCAGCTTCGATATCTCAGATGGTACTAATACGGTTCAAGCATCAGCTGACCTAACCGTTAACCCAGTTAATGACCTGCCAGTACCTCAAGATCAACAGTTCAGCGTTGAAGAAGACGGCACGTTAATCTTTACTGATGCAGACCTGTTAACAGGCGCAACGGACATTGAAGGCGACAACCTAACTGTTGAAGGTGTGACCTACGATGGCGGTGACGGTATCCTTACTGATAACGGTAATGGTACTTACACCTTTGCGCCAAACGAGAACTTCAATGGTGACGTAAACTTCGGCTTCGATGTGTCAGACGGAACCGATACGGTCTCTGCGAACATCGATGTAAGTGTGACTGCGGTTGATGATGCACCAGTGTCTGGTGACCTAGCGTACTCAATCGACGAAGATGGTTCGATTCGTCTAAGCCAAGAGCAGCTGCTTTCTCAAGCATCAGATGTGGAAGGCGATGACTTGACGGCCAGCAGCCTAACGGTCGACGGTGATGCGACGGTTGTAGCTAATGATGACGGCAGCTTCACCATCACGCCAGATGAGAACTTCAATGGTGATATCGATATTAGCTTCGATATCTCAGATGGTACCAATACCGTTCAAGCATCAGCTGACCTAACGGTTAACCCAGTTAACGACCTGCCAGTCCCTCAAGATCAACAGTTCAGTGTTGAAGAAGATGGAACGCTTATCTTCACCGATGCAGACCTATTAACAGGCGCTACTGACATTGAAGGTGATAACCTAACGGTTGAAGGTGTGACCTACGATGGTGGCGACGGTATCCTTACTGACAATGGCAACGGTACGTACACCTTTGCGCCAAATGAAAACTTCAATGGTGACGTAAACTTCGGCTTCGATGTGTCAGACGGAACCGATACGGTCTCTGCGAACATCGATGTAAGTGTGACTGCCGTTGATGATGCGCCTGTGTCTGGTGACCTAGCGTACTCAATCGACGAAGATGGTTCGATTCGTCTAAGCCAAGAGCAGCTGCTTTCTCAAGCATCAGATGTGGAAGGCGATGACCTTACGGCTAGCGACCTTACGGTTGGTGGAGATGCGACGGTTGTAGCTAATGATGACGGCAGCTTCACCATCACGCCAGATGAGAACTTCAATGGTGATATCGATATTAGCTTCGATATCTCAGATGGTACCAATACGGTTCAAGCATCGGCTGACCTAACCGTTAACCCAGTTAATGACCTGCCAGTACCTCAAGACCAACAGTTCAGCGTTGAAGAAGACGGCACACTTATTTTCACTGATGCTGACCTATTAACAGGTGCGACTGATATTGAAGGCGACAACCTAACGGTTGAAGGTGTGACCTACGATGGCGGTGACGGTATTCTTACCGACAACGGTAATGGTACGTACACCTTTGCTCCGAATGAGAACTTCAATGGCGACGTAAACTTTGGCTTTGATGTATCAGATGGTACCGATACAGTCTCTGCAAACATCGATGTGAGCGTTACGGCAGTTGATGATGCACCTGTGTCAGGCGACCTAGCGTACTCAATCGACGAAGACGGTTCGATTCGTCTAAGTCAAGAGCAGCTTCTATCGCAAGCTTCTGACGTAGAAGGCGATGACCTTACTGCTAGCGGCCTAACGGTTGGTGGAGATGCGACGGTTGTAGCTAATGATGACGGCAGTTTCACCATCACGCCAGATGAGAACTTCAACGGTGACATCGATATCAGTTTCGATATCTCTGATGGCACCAATACCGTTCAAGCATCGGCTGACCTAACGGTTAACCCAGTAAACGACCTACCAGTACCTCAAGATCAACAGTTCAGTATTGCAGAAGACGGTACTTTACTGTTCACAGACGCGGATCTGCTTACAGGCGCGACAGACGTTGAAGGCGATAACCTGACGGTTGAAGGTATCACTTATGAAGGTACTGATGGCGTACTGACTGACTTGGGTGAGGGCTCATACAGCTTTGCTCCAAACGAAAACTTCAATGGTGATGTTAGCTTTAGCTTCGATGTTTCAGACGGAACAGATACGGTGTCTGCAAACATTGATGTAAACGTGACTCCTGAGAACGATCCGCCAGTTGCGGGTTCAACGTCCTACACGGTGAATGAAGACAATTCGATTACCATTTCTGATGCACAACTATTGGCAACATCTTCAGATATTGAAGGTGATGTATCGATAGACAGCGTGACTTACTCTGGTAGTGACGGTGTCCTTGAAATCAATGGTAACGGCACTTACACCTTCTCGCCAAATGAGAACTTCAGCGGTGAAATTGCACTTGATGTGGTTGTTGCTGATGAAGAGGGTGCGACCGATGCAACGACCGCGGGCATCAATGTTCTTGAAGTGAACGATCCGCCGGTTGCTGGCCCAACGTCTTATACCATTGATGAAGATTCAGTGTTGACCTTCAGTGAGTCTCAAGTGTTGCTTAACGCCTCAGATGTAGAAGGGGATGTTGATCTTGTTGGTATTAGCTACGATGGCCCTGAGGGTATCTTCTCAGTAAATGGTGACGGCACTTGCAGCTTCGCTCCAAATGAGAACTTTAATGGCCAAGTTCAGCTTGATGTCACCATTCGTGATGAAGATGGTGCAGAAGTGGAAACCGTCATCAATGTTGACGTATTACCAATCAATGATGCGCCAGTGTCTGGTGATTTGGCTTACAACGTTAACGAAGATGGTTCAATCACACTGAGCCAAGATCAGCTGTTGTCTCAAGCGTCCGATGTAGAAGGCGAAGATCTAACCGCAAGTGACTTAACAGTTGGTGGTGATGCGACGGTTGTAGCTAACGATGACGGCAGTTTCACGATTACGCCAGATGAAAACTTCAACGGTGACATTGATATTCAATTCAACATCACTGACGGTACTGACACGGTTCAAGCAACCGCCGATCTTACTGTTAACCCAGTTAATGACTTGCCGGTTCCTCAAGACCAACAATTCAGTATCGCAGAAGACGGTACGCTTCAATTTACAGACGCCGACTTACTTACCGGTGCCACCGATATTGATGGCGACGACTTAACCGTTGAAGGTATTAGCTATACAGGTGGTGATGGCGTACTGACCGACCACGGTGATGGTACTTATACCTTTGCGCCAAATGAAAACTTCAATGGCGATGTGAACTTCAGTTTCGATGTGTCTGATGGCACAGAAACCGTTAGCGCTAACATTGATGTGAGTGTGACTCCTGAGAACGATCCGCCAGTTGCGGGTTCAACCTCATACATGGTCAATGAAGACAATGCCATCACAATTTCTGATGAACAGTTGCTAGCTAACTCTTCGGATATTGAAGGTGCGGTGTCGGTTGATACTGTGACTTACAGTGGCACTGATGGTGTGTTCCAAGATAACGGCGATGGCAGCTATACCTTCCTTCCTAATGAAAACTTCAGCGGTGATATCAGCCTTGATGTGATTGTTGCAGATGAAGAAGGTGCAATTGATGAAACCACAGCAGGTATTACCGTTCTTGAAGTGAACGATCCACCAGTTGCGGGTCCAACGTCATACACCATTGACGAAGATTCGGTTCTGACGTTCAGTGAATCTCAGATTCTTGTGAATGCTTCGGATATCGAAGGCGATGTAGAACTTGTTGGCATTAACTACGATGGCTCTGACGGTATCTTCACTGTAAATGGTGATGGTACATGCAGCTTTGCACCCAACGAAAACTTCAATGGTCAGGTTCAACTGGGTGTGACCATTCAAGATGAAGATGGCGCAACGGTTGAAACACACATTAACGTTGATGTATTGCCAATCAATGATGCGCCAGTATCGGGCGATTTGGCTTACACCATCAATGAAGATAGCTCCATCACGCTAAGCCAAGAGCAATTGCTAGCAAGAGCAGGTGATATCGATAGCGATAACTTAGAAGCTATCAATCTATCTACTGATGAAAATGCGACCATCCAACACAATGATGATGGCAGCTACACCATCACACCGAACGCAGATTACAACGGTGACCTAGATCTGAACTTCGATATCATCGATAACGATGGTGGTTCAGTTCAAGTTGGCCTAGACATTACCGTGAATCCGGTTAATGACTTGCCACAAGCGCAAGATCAACAGTTCACGATTGAAGAAGACGGTACGTTACTCTTCACCGATGCAGACCTGCTTGCAGGCGCGTCGGATATTGATGGTGATGAACTGTCGATTGAAAACGTGCTCTACACAGGTGCAGATGGTGTTCTTAGCGATAATGGCGACGGCACATACAGCTTTGCTCCAAACGAGAACTTCAATGGTGATGTTCAATTCTCATTCGATGTCTCTGACGGTACTGATTCAACATCAGCTGTTATTGATGTCAGCGTAACGCCTGAGAATGATCCACCGGTAGCGGGCTCGACATCTTACACAGTTCAAGAAGATGGGCAAATCACGATCAGTGATGAGCAACTATTGGCAAACTCTTCCGATGTAGAAGGCGATGTTTCACTGTCTGGAGTATCGTACTCCGGTGATGACGGCTCATTTGTTGATAATGGCAATGGTACTTACACCTTTACGCCAAATGAAAACTTCGATGGTGATATTTCACTAGACGTTGTTGTCGTTGACGAAGACGGTGCAACCGCAACCACAACCGCTGGCATCGATGTTATCGCTGTGAATGACGGACCTGAAACTTCGGGCATTCAGGCTGAAGTCGATGAAGATAATTCAATCACCATTACTCAAGAGCAGTTACTCGCTAATGCGACCGATGTTGAAGGTGATGAGTTAACGGCATCTAACCTACAAACCAACGATCCAGATGCGACAATTGTTACTAATGACGATGGTTCATTCACTATTACGCACACAGAAAACTTCAATGGCGAGTTGGACTTCACATACAGCATCAGTGATGGTGAGAATGAAGTTCTGACGACACTCGACTTGACGGTTAACCCTGTCAACGATGCGCCAGAAGCGGGCGATGAAATCTTCATCCAAGCGCAAGAAGACCAAACAGTTGGTGTGACACTTCGTGAAGAACCAGCACTACGTTTAGACCAAGCGCCAGAAAACGGCATCATTGAAGCAAATGTGAATGACGAATGGGTGGTACTGGAAGTAGGACAAGAAGTTCCTGCAGATACCGAAGTGCGCTTTGTTCCAAGTGAAGATGCTCTTGCTGAAGGTACACACACCACACAAATCGGTACGTTTGACGATAACGCGAGTGTGGATGATTGGGGTACAGAAGTTGACCCTTATACGCGTGAGTTCTCAGATGGTGACTTAACGGTAACTGTTCAAAGTAACGATGACCCTCTTGGTGCCTGGAATGGCAACACCCACATTGGTCATGGTATCGGTGATACTGACCGCCAAGGCTTAAGTGGTGATGAGAAACTGACGGTTTCAGTTGAAGGTCAAGACATCAATGAAATCAGTTTCCACCTAGATGGTTTGGGTGGCTGGTTCATGGAAGAGTCTCGTCACTTTACAGAAGTAGAAATCAAAGCGTTCAATGAGGATGGCGACCTAATTGACTCGATGACTTACCACAAAGAAGACCGTGGTACTTTCGAGACAGATTACACGCTAACGGTTGATCAACCAGTGTCCTACTTTGAGCTTGGTACCGTGCAAGGTAATGGTACTTACGTCGTTCAAAACATGACAGTGTCACAAACTTGTCATGATGAAGCGGTGTTTACATCGATTGGTGTAGACGGTTCAGAGATTACTGAAACGGTTGAGTTGAATATCCATGCGGGTGACAACGAAATCGAGTTAACGGCTGATCTTCCGAATATTACTGTCGATACCGATGGTTCTGCCCAGTTTGCTTCGGTTGTGATTACCGAAGAGCAACTACTGGCGCAAGCATCTGATATTGATGGCGACGACCTTGATATTGAAAATCTAGAGCTAGTGGGTGAAAACTCAGAGCATGCAACACTCACCGATAATGGTGATGGCACTTGGACGGTAACACCGGATGAAAACTTCCATGGTGAAATCGAACTTGGTTACCAAGTTACCGATGGTGAGCTGACAGACAGCAATATCATCAATATCAATTTCGAATCAGTAAATGATGCGCCAATCGTTTCTGGCCCGATTGTTCTATCGACAGATGAAGATGAAGGTATCACGTTCAGTGCAGATGACTTGCTAGCGAACACCACAGATGTGGAAGGCGATACGCTGTCTATTTCTGACATCACTTACGGTGGTGATAACGGTGAGCTAGTTGATAACGGCGATGGTACGTTTACCTTCATGCCGAATGAAAACTTCAATGGTGAAATCGACATCGACTACAAGGTGTTTGATGGAACTGATGAAGTTGCAACGCATCTAGACCTAACGGTCGTACCAGTCAATGATGTGCCGGTTCCGGGTGAACCATTGCACACCCAAATGCTTGAAAACGGCTCCATGATCATCGAAGCGAAAGACCTATTGTCTGGTGCTACCGATGTTGATGGCGACATTCTTCATGTCGAAAACCTATTACTTGCAGACCAAACGCAAGGTACGTTAACGGATAACGGTGATAATACCTTTACCTTCGAACCTGCAGAAGACTTCTACGGTGAAGTGAATCTGACTTTCGATATCAGTGATGGCCAAGCAAGCGCACCAAGTACAGCAAGAGTTGATGTTGAAATTGTCAATGAAGGCCCAGAGGTTGGTGGTCCAATTGAAGCCGCTGTTGATGAAGATGGTTCAATCACTATCACTCAAGAGGATCTGTTAGCGAATGCGACGGATGTCGATGGCGACAACCTTGAAGCCGTTAACTTAGCGACCAACGATCCAAATGCGGTTGTTGTAGAAAACCCAGACGGTAGCTTCACTATTACACCAAGTGCAGATTTCTTTGGTGAGATTGAGTTTACTTATGATGTCACTGACGCGATCGAAACTGTTGCGGCTGACCTCAACCTAACCGTAAACCCTATCAACGATGCGCCAGACGTTCCAGACATGTCTTTCACTACGGAAGATGGTCAAGCGATTACTATTACCGAAGCTGAATTACTGGCACAAGCGACAGACGTTGAAGGTGATGAACTGTCAGTTGTGAATGTGACGAGTGCAAGCGACACGGTAGAAGTCACAGACAATGGCGATGGAACATACACATTAACACCAGAGCAGGGCTTCTTCGGTAACGTTGACTTAGCGTTTGATGTGAGCGATGGCACTGATGTGGTTGCCGCAAACATCGACCTAAAAGTTGAGTTCGTCAACGATGCGCCAGAAGCGACGCCAATGGTGGCAGATGTCGACGAAGATGGTTCAATCCTCGTTACACAAGAAATGTTGTTGGAGAACGCGAGCGACCAAGATGGCGATGAGTTGTTTGCAAGCGCGCTTGAAACTAACGATCCAAATGCCAGCATTGTAGACAATGGTGATGGCACGTACACAGTGACACCTTCTGAAAACTTCAATGGTGATATTGCATTCACTTATGAGGTGAGCGACGGTGAGCTGAGCACGTCTAATGATATGACATTGACCGTGAATCCGGTGAATGACATTCCAATTGTTGCTCCAGGCATGTATCACATTGAAGAGGATGGCAGCATCCTGTTCACTCAAGAAGATCTGTTGAGTGGTGCGATTGATATTGATGGCGATGACCTCAGTGTTACTAGCATCAATTACTCTGGCGATGAAGGCACAGTCACCGACAATGGTGACGGCACGTTCAGCTTCGTTCCTGAAGAGCATTTCAGTGGTGATCTGCAGTTCAGCTTTACTGTGACAGACGGTACGGATGAGGTTGAACAAGACCTTAACGTTCATATTGAAGCAGTCGCGGATGCGCCGGATCTTGTGATAACCGATGGCGACGGCGTTAACGTTGATGACCAGGCGATTTTGGTTGAGCCAGGCGGCATTGTTGAACTGAATATTGCAGCGGCGCTTGTCGACCAAGACTTATCTGAAACACTTACCGTAACTGTAGATGGTGTGCCAGAAGGTTCGGTTATTCAATACGATAACGAAGGCGTTCTGAATGACCAAGAGAACGGTATCACCAGTTACAACGACACTGAAATTACAGTAACGTTTGAAGGTGAAACGGCAGGTTACCAAAACGCAGCGGGTTACTACAAAGTTGACGAAGACGGCAACATCACGGGTGTTGAAGTTGTCTATGAAAATGCATCACAAGTTGGTGGCGGTGGTGACCTTGTTCCTGGGCAAGATCAGTTCAGCTTCCAAGTTGAAGAAGGTGAAAGTTTCAACCTGTTCTTGATTCCAAACGGGCATCAGCACAATGACTTTGACGCGATGCAGGAAGGTCAGTACGAGTTCCGTGCAGCGGATGGTTCGCCTGCAAACATGGATACGGTTGATCCTCAACTTGTATTTGTTGCTGCCGATGGAACTGAAACTGTAGTTCAAGGGCAGAATGGTGACGCGATATTCCATGGTGGTTCAAGCTCTCAGCTCAACCAAGATGGTATCGAACATACGCGCACAACGGTTAATGAAGACGGCGAGCTGGTTTACGGCTTTGAAGATTTGTATGGTGGCGGTGATGCTGACTATTCAGACTTCAACTTCACAATCGATGTCGGTGAAGTGAACAGCCAAATCTACAGTGGTGAAGTGACGGTTGGTCCTGATGGTACGGTGAACCTACCAACAACGGCTATCGAAAATTCACTACAAATCCAGTTACCAGAAGACTTCAACGAACAGCTTGAAGTTCATGTAACCGCAACCGCAACAGAGCTATCGAATGATGATTCTGAAACGGTCTCTCAAACCATCTACATTAACGCGACAGGCGCGCACATTGAGCACGCACCTGAAGCACTTCCTGTTGCTGCAACTGTGGAAGAAGATGGTTCTATCATCATTACGCAAGAAGACTTGTTAGCTAATGCTCGCGATTTAGATGGCGACCATCTGACGGCTCTGAATTTAGCGACCGATGATGAGAGCGTTACGATTACCGATAACGGTGATGGTACTTACACATTAACGCCAGATGCTGATTTCAATGGCGATGTTAACTTTACGTTTGATGTTTCTGATGGTGATGATGTTGTCTCTACCAATCTAGAGCTAACGGTTTCACCAGTGAACGATGGTCCAGAAGCACAAGACCAGACATTCACAGTCGGCGAAGATGGCGTGTTAACGTTCAATGACCAAGACCTATTAACAGGTGCGACGGACATTGAAGGGGACGACCTAAGTGTTGAAGGTGTAACGTACACTGGCACAGACGGTGTCCTAACCGACAATGGCGATGGCACATACAGCTTCGCGCCAAACGAAAACTTCAATGGCGATGTCAACTTCTCGTTCAATGTATCAGATGGTACCGATACGGTAACCGCTAACATTGATGTAAGCGTGACGCCAGAGAATGACCCTCCGGTTGCGGGTAGTACGTCTTACACGGTTCATGAAGACAACTCTATTACAATCAGCAACGAACAACTGCTAGCGAACTCTTCGGATATTGAAGGCGAAGTCGCAATTGATAACGTGACTTACAGTGGTAGCGACGGTGTTCTGGAAATCAACGGTGACGGTACATACACCTTCTCGCCAAACGAGAACTTTAATGGCGAAGTTAGCCTAGATGTTGTCGTGACGGATGAAGATGGCGCGACCGAAGCAACAACTGCGGGTATTACTGTCCTTGAGGTGAACGATCCGCCAGTTGCTGGCCCAACGTCATACACCATCGATGAAGATTCAGTACTGACTTTCAATGAGTCTCAAGTTCTGCTGAACGCTTCTGATATTGAAGGTGATGTTGAGCTTGTTGAGATCAACTACGATGGCCCAGACGGTATCTTCTCAATCAATGGTGACGGTACATGTAGCTTCGCTCCGAATGAAAACTTCAACGGCCAAGTGCAGTTGGATGTGACCATTCAAGATGAAGACGGCGCTCAAGTTGATACGTTTATTACGGTTGATGTATTACCAATCAACGACGTGCCAGTATCAGGCGACCTGGCATACAGTGTTGAGGAAGACGGTTCGATTACCTTGAGCCAAGAGCAGCTTCTTTCTCAAGCAAGCGATGTAGACGGAGACGACCTTACTGCTTCTAACTTGATTGTTGATGGAGACGCGACGGTTGTTGCTAACGATGACGGCAGCTTTACCATTACGCCAGATGCGAACTTCAATGGTGACATTGACCTAACGTTCGACATTAGCGACGGTACAGACACGCTCGTTGCGACGGCTGACCTAACCGTTAATCCAGTTAATGACCTTCCACAACCACAAGATCAAACGTTCAGCATTGGCGAAGACGGCATCTTGAACTTCACAGATGAAGACTTGCTAACAGGTGCTACCGATATCGATGGGGATGACCTATCGGTTGAAGGCGTGACTTACACAGGTGCCGACGGTGTTCTTACTGACAATGGCGACGGAAGCTACAGCTTTGCGCCAAACGAGAACTTCAATGGTGATGTGAACTTCAGTTTTGATGTGTCAGATGGCACGGATACGGTTCAAGCCAACATTGATGTCAGCGTGACACCAGAGAACGATCCACCGGTTGCAGGTAGCACGTCTTACACCGTTCATGAAGACAACTCAATTACCATCAGCGACGAACAGTTACTTGCTAACTCTTCTGACATTGAAGGTGATGTGGCAGTCGATAGCGTGACTTACACTGGCGCTGACGGTGTCTTTGAAGACAACGGTGACGGTACTTACACCTTCTCACCAAACGAAAACTTCAACGGCGAAGTTAGCCTTGATGTTGTCGTAACTGATGAAGAGGGCGCAACTGAAGCGACCACCGCGGGTATTACTGTACTTGAGGTGAACGATCCACCAATCGCAGGCTCAACCAGCTACTCAGTCAACGAGGACGAAGTTATCACCATCAGTTCAGAGCAACTGTTGGCAAACGCTTCTGATATCGAAGGTGAAGTGGCGATTGATAGCGTTAACTACACAGGTTCAGACGGTATCTTTACCGACAATGGTGACGGAACATTTAGCTTCGCACCAAACGCGAACTTCGATGGTGATGTAAGCCTAGATGTTGTCGTTACTGATGAAGATGGTGCAACTGTAGCGACCAACGCAAGCATTGACGTTCTGCCTGTGAACGATGCTCCGGTATCGGGCGACTTGGCGTACAGCGTGGACGAAGATGGTTCAATTACCTTGAGCCAAGAGCAATTACTTGCTCAAGCGAGTGATGTTGACGGCGATGACTTAACAGCGGCTAACCTGACCGTTGGTGGTGATGCGACCGTCACTGCAAACGATGACGGTAGCTTTACTATCACACCAGATGCGAACTTCAATGGCGACATTGATTTGAACTTCGACATTACCGATGGTGATGCGACGCTTCAAGCAACGGCTGATCTTACCGTTAACCCTGTCAATGACTTGCCAACAGTCGGTGAGCCACAGTTTGTGACTCAAGAAGACACCAGCTTTACCTTTACAGAAGAGCAACTGCTGCAAAATGCGGGCGACATTGATGGCGATAACCTATCGGTTGAAAATGTGGCTTCAGATAGCGGTACTTTGGTTGATAACGGCGACGGTACTTACACATTCGCACCGAATGAAAACTTCGACGGCAATGTGAACGTGACGTTCGACGTGAATGACGGTACCGCGACAGTACCAGCAGAAGCGACGATTGATGTTCAATCTGTGGTTGATATGCCAGAGCTGTCGATTGCTTCTGACCTAGTGATTGCTTCTGACAACTTCGAGTCTGGCTCAAACGGCTGGAATACCGGTACTGAAAGCTCACAAGGCTTCGAATCAGGTGACATGCTAGGTCGTATTGGTGGCACTGGTGGCGATGAAGCTGTCAGCAAAACTTACGACATTCCAAGTGATGTGAGCGAAGTTAATATCTCGTTCAGTTTCTACGAAATTGATTCTTGGGATGGTGAGTCATTCCAAATCTTTGTCGGCGGCGAAGAGCTTACTTCGTTAGATAACTCGGCGTTCCAAACTCAAGATGGCACTACAACGTTGTACGATTCAGCGGGCAATGAAGTCGGTGAAGTTGTTCACGGCGTGTCGCAAGGTGAAGGCTTCAGTGGTTGGAACGACCAAGCACACCAAATCAACCTAACGGTACCCGTTGAAGACGGCCAACTTGAGTTAGGCTTCGGTTCAACCTTGAACCAAGGTGTGAGTGACGAGGCGTTTGGTATCGACAACATCGAAATCACAGTGTCTGACGCGGATTACCAAATCATTGGTACTGAAGACACACCTGTACCACTTGATATTGATGCAGCTCTAACAGATACCGATGGCTCAGAAAACCTTGCTATCTTGATTGAAGACGTGCCAGAAGGCAGCTCGCTTTCTGCAGGTACCGATAACGGTGATGGCACTTGGTCATTGCAACCAGGCGAGCTAGAAGGGCTAGAGTTTATCCCTTCAGGTGACTTCAATGGTGATGTGGTTCTAACTGTGAATGCAACATCAACAGATGTTGATACCGGTACAACCGCAACAGCTACGCAAGACGTGACGATTCACATCTCACCTGCGAACGATGCTCCAGAAGTTGACGGTGATATTAGTGCCGTTACAGCCGAAGATAACAGCATCACGCTAACTCAAGAGCAGTTGCTAGAGCACGCTGTCGACATTGATGGTGATGACCTATCAGCAATCAACCTAACCACCAATGATGAAAATGCGACCGTTCAAATGAACGACGATGGCAGTTTCACCATTACACCGAGTGAAAACTTCAACGGTAATATCGAATTTAGTTACGATGTAACTGATGGGGAAGACATGGTCGCTGCTGGCCTAGACTTGACGGTAACACCTGTCAATGATGCGCCAGAGCCACAAGATCAAGCATTCACTATTGGTGAAGATGGGGTTCTTAACTTCTCTGACGCTGACCTGTTAACGGGTGCAACGGATGTTGAAGGTGATGACTTAACGGTAGAAGGTGTGACATACACAGGTGCTGATGGCGTTCTTACTGATAATGGCGACGGAAGCTACAGCTTTGCGCCAAACGAGAACTTCAATGGTGATGTGAACTTCAGCTTTGATGTGTCAGATGGCACGGATACGGTTCAAGCCAACATTGATGTGAGCGTGACGCCTGAGAACGATCCACCAGTGGCGGGTAGCACGTCTTACACTGTGCATGAAGACAACTCAATCACGATCAGTAACGAACAGCTATTAGCCAACTCTTCAGATATTGAAGGTGAGGTTGCGATTGATAGCGTGACTTACACTGGCAGTGACGGTGTGTTCGAAGACAACGGTGACGGCACTTACACCTTCTCGCCAAACGAGAACTTCAATGGTGATGTGAGCTTAGCGGTTGTTGTTACCGATGAAGAAGGGGCAACAGAAGCGACCACCGCGGGAATCACCGTACTTGAGGTGAACGATCCGCCAATCGCAGGCTCAACCAGCTACTCAGTCAACGAAGATGAAGTTATCACCATCAGTGCAGAGCAACTGTTGGCGAACTCTTCTGATATTGAAGGTGAAGTGGCGATTGATAGTGTTACTTACACAGGCGCAGACGGTATCTTTACTGACAACGGCAACGGCACATTCAGCTTTGCACCGAACGCAAACTTCGATGGCGATGTTAGCCTCGATGTAGTGGTGACAGATGAAGACGGTGCGACAGTAGCCACCAGCGCAAGTATTGATGTTCTTCCAATTAATGATCCACCAGTATCGGGTGACTTGGCATACAGCATTGATGAAGATGGTTCGATTACTCTGACTCAAGAGCAGTTGCTGTCTCAAGCATCTGATGTGGATGGCGATGATCTGACCGCAAGCAACTTAAGCGCAGGCGATAATGCAACCGTTGTTGATAATGGCGATGGCACCTTTACGGTAACGCCAGATGCGAACTTCAATGGCGATATCGACCTAAGCTTTGATATTTCGGACGGCACCGAGTCGATTGTGGCGAACGCCGATCTGACGGTAAACCCAGTCAACGACTTGCCAACGACATCTGATGTTTATGCGAACGTTGATGAAGATAATGTCATCACTATCACGCAGGAGCAGTTACTTGCGAATGCCGCTGATATTGAGGGCGATGACCTTGTCGCTTCCGACTTAACCTTAGTGGGCGACGATGCAACGATTGTCGACAATGGCGATGGCACGTTCTCAATCACTCCAAGCGAAAACTTCAATGGCTACATCGATGTTGCCTACAGCATCAGCGATGGCGACACACCAATTGCCGCTAACTTAGGCTTAACCGTTGACCCAGTTAACGACGCGCCAATTGTTTCTGCTGATGTGGCGATAACCATTGAAGAAGACGGTTCATACACCATTACTCAAGAAGAGCTCCTACAATTCGCGACTGACATCGAAGACGATGACATGACCGCAATTATCGGAGAGCAGGGCGATGAAACAACCGTAACCGGTACAGTGTTGGATGCTGAAACTGGCAATCCAATCGCAGGTGCGGATGTTACGCTAACCGACAACGCAGGTCATTCTTACACAGCGGAGACGGATCAATCTGGTAACTACTCTGTGAGCGGTCCAGTTGTTGACCAAGGTACCGTTACGATTGAACAAGAAGGCTCAATTACTAGCAGCTTCCTAGTTCCAGCAGGCGAAGATACCAATGGTGGCGTGACTGCAATATCTGAAGTCCTTGAAGAAACAGATATGCGTATCGTGGTCACATGGGGTGACAGTCCACGTGATATGGACAACCACCTATGGCTCTACGATACAGAGAATGGCAGTGAGCTAGACCATATTTACTATCGCGACATGAGCCATGATCTTGGTGAAGGTAACGTTGTTCAGCAAGATGTAGATGACACGAATGGCGGTGGTCCTGAAACCATCACTATTCCAAATTATCAAGATGCTGACATGCACTATTCAGTACACAACTACACCAGCAGAAGTTGGGATGTAGATGGTGTTGAAGATGTACAGGTTCAGGTATTTGTTGGCGATACATTGGTTGAAACCTTTAGCCCTGATTTATCTGAAAGCCCATCGGGTGACCACTGGCATGTATTTGATATCGTGAACGGCGTTATTGTTCCAAGCCAAGATGTAGGCAGCGAGAATGCGTTTGATTTACCAACGGCAGAAGAAGCGCTCGCGAATGAAAACGGCATTGATATCTCTGAATTGCTAACCGGCGAGGAAGGTGATGATTCTGGTGAAACGGGTGGTAACGAACCAAGTGTTGGAGATGTTTCCATTGAGAACGCTCTTATCACTGACAATGGTGATGGTACTTACACCATTACACCGGAAGAGAACTTCAATGGTGAATTCTCGATTAGCTACAACGTAGACGATGGCAACGGTGGGGTTACTCCAGCGGAACTAGACGTGACTGTAACAGCAGTTAACGACCTTTCTGTAATTTACGACCACGACTACACCATTAATGAAGATGGTTCGCTGACCTTTACCGATGAACAGCTACTGACTGGTGCAACGGATATTGACGGCGATGATCTTTCTGTCGAGTCGGTTAACTACGAAGGTACAGACGGTGTGTTCACGGATAACGGCGACGGTACTTATACCTTTGCTCCAAACGAGAACTTCAATGGTAATGTCGACCTAACTTACGATGTGAGTGATGGTACAGATGTTGTATCGGCGAATATTGATGTTCAAGTGGTTCCAATCAACGACGTACCGGTAGCGGGTTCTACGACTTACAGTGTTGAAGAAGACGGCAGTATCACCCTAAGCGATGCACAACTTCTAGCGAATAGCTCGGATGTTGAAGGGGAAGTGTTTGTCAGCGATGTAAGCTACAGCGGCACTGATGGTGTATTCACTGATAATGGTGATGGTACTTACACCTTTGCTCCAAACGAAAACTTTAACGGTGACATCAGTCTTGATGTCTCTGTTATGGATGAAGATGGCGCAACCGCTGAAACAACCGCAGGTATCGACGTCATTGCCGTTAATGACTTGCCAGTTGCAGGTTCAACGACCTACAGCGTTGACGAAGATAACGTGATTACCATCTCTGAAGCACAGCTTCTTGCGAACAGCTCAGACATTGAAGGTGATGTATCCGTTAGCGACGTTTCCTACTCAGGCGCAGACGGTATCTTTACTGACAATGGTGATGGTACTTACAGCTTCGCACCAAATGAAAACTTCAACGGCAATGTCAGCCTAGATGTCACCGTTGCTGATGAAGAGGGTGCAACGGCTGAAACCACTGCGGGTATTGAAGTTATCGCGGTTAACGACGCGCCAGTGTCAGGTGACTTGGCTTACTCAGTGGATGAAGATGGTTCAATCACATTAAGCCAAGAGCAGCTGCTTGCTCAAGCATCGGATGTGGACGGCGATGATCTTACCGCTGCCAACCTAACCGCCGGTGATAACGCGACCGTTACGGCAAACGATGATGGTTCATTTACCATTACCCCGGATGCTGACTTTAATGGCGATATTGACCTAAGCTTCGACCTTTCTGATGGTACTGAAACGGTTGTTGCAACGGCTGACCTTACTGTGAATCCAGTGAATGACATCGCAGTTGTAGAAGATGTCGCTTACACCATTGAAGAAGACGGTTCGCTTACCTTTACGGACGAGCAACTGCTAGCAGGTGCTTCTGATATTGATGGTGATGAGCTTTCAGTTGCCGACGTGTCTTACACTAGCGCAGAGGGTGTGTTTACCGACAATGGCGATGGAACCTACACCTTTGCACCGAACGAGAACTTCAACGGTGACTTAAGCCTAGACTTCTCAGTATCTGACGGTACAGAGACGGTCGATGCTAACATCGACGTAACGGTAACAGACGTTAACGATGCACCAGTGGCAGGCGCAACGTCTTACCAAATGAACGAAGATGGCACCATCACATTGAGCCCTGAGCAGTTGATTGCTAATAGCTCCGATGTGGACGGTGAAGTGTCGCTTGATAGCGTGAGCTACTCAGGTGCAGACGGTATCTTGGTTCAAAATGAAGATGGGTCGGTAACGTTCGCACCAAACGAAAACTTTAACGGCGACATCAACCTTGATGTGACGGTTATTGATGACGACGGTGCAACGGCTCAGACTACCGCTGGTATTGAAGTTATTGCAGTTAACGACGCACCAGTGGCCGGAAACGTGGCTTACTCGGTTGATGAAGACGGTTCAATTACGCTATCTCAAGAGCAGTTGCTGGCTAACGCATCCGATGTTGATGGTGATGCACTAACCGCAAGCAACCTATCTGCAGGTGACAATGCGACCGTAACAGCGAACGAAGATGGTTCATTTACTATCACTCCGGATGCTGATTTCAACGGTGACATTGATTTGAGCTTCGATGTGTCAGATGGCCTTGAAACTGTTCAAGCTGGAGTCGACCTAACGGTTAACCCAGTCAATGACCTACCAACAGCAGAAGACCAAAACTTTACTGTTGAGGAAGATGGAACGCTAATCTTCACGGATGCAGACCTACTAGCAGGTGCTGCAGACATTGACGGCGATGACTTGTCTATCGTTGACGTGTCTTACACGGGCGCAGAAGGTGTGTTCACTGATAACGGTGACGGCACTTATAGCTTTGCTCCGAACGAGAACTTCAATGGCGATGTCAACCTAGGCTTCACAGTGACTGATGGCACTGAGACAGTCGATGCCAATATTGGTGTGACGGTAACGGATGTTAACGATGCGCCGGTAGCGGGTTCTACGTCTTACCAAATGAACGAAGATGGCACCATCACAATCAGTCCTGAGCAGTTAATTGCTAATAGCTCTGACGTTGATGGTGAAGTGTCACTTGAAAGCGTGACTTACTCAGGCTCTGACGGCACCTTGGTTCAAAACGATAATGGGTCTGTGACCTTCACGCCAAACGAGAACTTTAATGGTGATATCAGCCTAGATGTGGTCGTGACCGATGATGACGGTGCAACGGCAACAACAACGGCAGGTATCGAAGTTCTGGCTGTGAACGATGGACCTGAATCTGAGGATGTGAAACTAACCACAGCCGAAGACAGCACCATTCTTATCACACAAGACATGTTGTTAGCTCAAGCTACCGACATCGATAACACCGCAGACGAGCTGTCGGCTTCTGGTCTACAAATCGACCCTAGCTTGGGTGAGTTGCTAGATAACGAAGATGGTACTTGGTCATTTACACCAAACGAAAACTTCAATGGCGATGTGCCAATGACGTTTAACGTTAGCGATGGCCAAGAGACAATTTCAGTCGACGGCAACATCGATGTTACGCCAGTGAATGATGCACCTGAAGCGCCAACCATTGAGATGCAAGGCGAAGAAGATGTGGTCATGGTGATTGACCCTGCTTACATCGCGGGTCAAGTGACAGACCTTGATGGCGACGAGATCAGCATTGAGAGCATCACAGTACGAGCACCAGCGAATGCGACCTTAACTCAGCAACCAGACGGCATGTATCACTTAGTGACTACTCAAGACTTTAATGGCTTAGTAGAACTCGGTTATCAAGCTACTGACGGTGAAGAAGTGGTTGATGGCTCGCTGAATGTGGATGTCATTCCGGTTAACGACGCACCATTCAATGTCGGCAACGCAATGATGACCACAGACGAAGATGGCGCGTTCACCTTCGATGCTGGCGACTTGATGAACTTGTTCGGTGACATTGATACCGCAGACCTTGTTGTTTCTCGCATTATCACCGCAGACGGTGAAGATGGCGGAGAAGTTACAGACAACGGTGATGGTACTTGGACATTCACACCAACAGGCGACTTTGCGGGTGTTTCTGACCTACAAGTTGTCGTGAGTGACGGTGAGTTCGAAACGGTTCTCGATGTTCCTGTGTACGTACGTCCTGTCGCAGATGGCGCGGTTATTTCAACTGACCATGACGGTCCATTAGTCTTCGGCGAAGATGAAACGGGTCACTTGGGACTGAACGTTGGCCTAGTCGATGATTCAGAAACACTAAGTAACTTGGTGATGACAGGTTTCCCTGTTGGATTCGAGGTAACAGATGGTGTGAATACCGTGATGATCACCGAGCCGGGTCAATACATCGACCTGTTCGACTGGGATATCTCAAACATTCAAATGACGCCGCCTGAAGACTTCCATGGTGAGTTCTTCGTAACCGTAAGCGCAACAACGGTTGATTACGGAGATGAGCCGGAAGCGTTTGATGATGGTATCGATTCAGGTGATTTCGAAACTGTGGCGGGTGATTCCATCATCCTAACGGCGGACGACCTAATTGGTTTGGCTGAGAATGTGGATGCAGACAGCGATGATGAAGTGAAACTGGTTCATCTTGCCGACCGCAGCCAAGGTGAGATTGTCGATAATGGCGATGGCACTTGGACGTTCACACCAGCACCAGGCTTCACGGGCGAAGCAGACATTGCATACGTAGTTGATAAAGATGGCGTGCTTCATGATGAGCAAACTGGCGTAGTCGTGAAAGAAGGCGACTCGCAAGAGAATGCAGCACCAGAAGTTAACAGCATCACAACGACGGAAATCGCAGCGGATGCCACCTTGTCGTTCACTGATGAAGACATGTTAGCGAATCTGAGCGATGCAGAAGGCGACAGCTTGAGCATTGAGTCAGTAAGCTTGATGGAAGGTCAGGGCGTAATTGAGAGCGATAACCAAGGTAACTATCAATTCACTCCTGCTGAAGACTACACCGGCGATGTTCAAGTTGGGTTTATAGCGACCGATGGCGAAAATCGCATCGAAAGCTTCTTCAATGTGGATATCCAAAGTGGCGATGAAGCAGCGGCGAGCGAAGGTTATACCTTAGCTGATGATGGTTCACTAACTATCACGGATGCACAGCTGGTGGATGAGTTAGGCGTCAGTGATTCTGCACAAGTTGTTGATGTTGCAGACGCGAACGATGCTGGCTTCTTTGCCGAATCAGGTGAAGGTGAGTGGACTTACTGGCCGAACGAAGACTTCGATGGCAATTTAGCGATGAATGTTGAAGTTAACGACGGCGGTGAAGTATCAAGTCACAGCTTAAGCATCCAAGTTGAAGATGATTCAGTACAAAGTGATGAACCACAAGTCCAAGCTGCTCAAGCAACAGAAGAGCAACAAGTGGAAGTGGCTCAACAAGCTGATGACCAAGCTCAAGATGCTGAAACTGAAGGCAGCACAGCAGATGTAACCGCGGCACCGGGCGATACCATCTCTATCTCGATTCCAGATGAGGTGAGTGGTAACGAATCGGTTGATTACGCTGATATGTCTGGCTTACCTGAGGGCGCTACTGTGAACAACGCACTGGATAACGGTGATGGTAGCTTCACAATCAGTGGCAACCTAGAGCAGCCTGTATCCGTTGAACTTCCAGAAGGTTATGAAGGTACTAGCGAGATCCAATTCCAAGGTTACGACGAATTGGGTAGTTCAATAGACGGTGCTAGCGGTTCTGTTGAGGTTGAGGTCGATGATCAATACACCATGCAAGGTTCTACTCAAGAGCAGCAACCAGACATGGCGGGTATGGAATCTGGAGGCAGCGACTGGACAAGTTCAGGTGGTCAAGATCAAGGTGTTGACTTCACGGATGACTCTGGAAGCTTTGATTCAGATTCTCAAACTGGAACCGATCAAGGCAACGACTTCGACCAAAGCTCGATTTAATCGAGAGAGCTTAGTTTTAGTCTAAACCGACATTTAGTCTAAGCCAACAAGGAGATAGGGCAGCGTAAAGTTGCCCTCATTAAAGCCATGTAGAGTTATTGATACATGGCTTTTTTTAATTTTTTTGTTGTTTGTTTCGATAAATAAACTTGAGAACAGGTAAATATGTCCTTAATTATGAGAAGGGTCAGTTAGACAGGAGTGAGGGCATGTATCGTTATGTCAGTTCACCGCAAGCGTCGAAGTACATAGTGCCACCACCTCAACATCGAGAGTTGTCGAGTGTGGATGTGCCTGAGTCCGAATTAGAGATGCGAGAAATATTGAATAATTGGTTTGCTGATGGTTTAGCGCCCATTATTGAAAGTGAAGATGACTACATCTCTGCGAGCGATCACGTTCGATTTGAAAAGCTTAGCCGCACCGTTGGGATGTTGTTGAGAAACAAAGATTATTATTTTGCGGCTAAACGGATTTTATCAGTGTGGGAACAAGATTGTCTTGAAACCACTTATATCAATTATCTCATTTTGCGCAGTGAGCGAGTCACTTCTTTAAGGTAAGTTAATGGTGTGGCAGTTGTCATTTTTCATTAGGCATTAGGGATTAGCGACTTAGGGTTCGTGTGCTTACGATCTTTTTATTTTTCTAACGAATCAGCAAACAAAAAGGGCAAGCTTGGAGGCTCACCCTAAAGGTCTTTGTTTTGGCTTAACGTTATTTTCAACTAATTCTCAACTGGGTTACGACTTACACCCAACCATCAAATTTGAGTCGTTTTTGAATTCTTTCGACCGCTTCTTTCTGCATTTGTCTAACACGTTCATTAGAAACATTCACATCCAACATTTGTCCGACCTCAGACAGCGTTTTCACCTTGTTATCAAAGAAACCAAAACGGTGGATGAGCACCTTTTGTAATTTTGGAGGAAGTGTATAGATGATTTGTTCTAGAGCTTGGGTAAAGGATTGATCCTCACAATCTTGTTGAGGGTCTGGGATATATTCACTTTCGCATTGATCAAGCACCATAGGCGCATGGCTAGTTCCAACCGTTGTCGTCACGTCAATAAACCCGCTTAACGCCACCAGTTGATCGACGCGTTCGGCCTTTACACCTGAACTGTCTGATAGCTCAGAAATTGAAACCTCTTTACTCATTTTTTTGCTTGCATCGAGCTTTTTTGAGGCGAGGCTGTTTATTTCTTTACACACGTGGGCTGGCAATCGAACGGTTCGACCCGTGTTCATGAGTGCGGCTTCAATGTTTTCGCGGATCCACCAAACAGCATAGGTTGAAAAACGATAGCCTGGTTCTGGATCGTATTTGTCGATGGCCTTAATCAAGCCAATGTTGCCTTCCTCGATCAGGTCGAGCAGGGTGAAATTATTGCCTTTACGTTTTAGGTAACTCTTTGCGATTTTCACAACAAGGCGCAGGTTTGATTCGATCATGACATCACGCGCTTTTTTATCACCCGCGCGATTCAATTTTGCGTAATACACCTCATCTTCACGCGACAGCAGATCAATGCCAACAATATCTTTCAGATAATGAGCATAAGGGTCTGCACTGGTAGAAAATGATTCGGTAATGGGTGTTTCATCCGTGAGCCCCTGAAACGCAGCAAAACTATCGTTGTTCATTTCCTTGTCCTTATCTAGCCGACTGAACGTTTTAGTTTTTTTATTATGCCACCAAGTGATTAACGCTTGGTTTCATTAGAGTGTAGATAACAATTTCTTCTTTACCAATAAATAAAATGCAATTTCGTATGTTTATGTCACAAAAAGATCTACAAATATTTAACTATTTTGCATCTCATCAAGTGTGTTGGTTTTTCGTTTAAAACATTAATACGGATAGTTTATAAAGCATGTGTTATACATCGGTTTATCTAGATAAATGACGTGAATTTATAGGTGTGGGTTAGAACTATAATTGAGAGGAGAAATGATGAGAAAAATGTTAAGAGTCGAGGTTCAATGTTTCCAAGCACCTCAACTCTTTTAGCTGTGTCGGCTGTTAAGTATCGCCATGCACGTTTTAATTCTATCGACTAATAAGTGCTAAGAACCTCATCGATTTGCTGATTAATGATCTTCATTTCGCTGTAGATAACCGAAAGATCATCATCTTGCGGCGCAAGCTTATTGAGTGTGTTTTGTTCTACTCTTTCCAATGCAACTGTGGCCGTTTCTTCACCAAAGCTGGCTAAAATGCCTTTTAAGGTGTGCACGGTAAAATGAAGCTTGCCCCAATCTTGTTGTTGAACCAACTCTTCGATCTCTTGTAGCGAATTGCCATGGTCTTCTTGATATGTAGACAAAACGGCGTAAATGACGTCTCTGTCATTGTCTAAATAGGCGTTTAAAGCATCAAAGTCTAGCATGTGGACTCCTGTCGGCTGAATGTTGAAAATGGGCTAGGCGGCTTAGTGGAAAAACCATACCTTGATGAATCACTAATCCATTGATTCCATTTTGGAGGAAGTTCTAACTGTAAGATTTCTTCTAGATAGTCGTCGCTAAGTTTCTCATCTATATGAGCTTTATTGACGGCGTATATATAGTCAAGTTTGGCGGCAACTGAATATGGGTAACTGTGAATGTAGTCCTTTATTTCTTGGATCGAACCCAAATTTTCAATGTTTATACACGTTGAAGGGTCGACATTTTTGGACTCAAGTTGGTGATTTATGGCTTCTCCACGAGATTTGAGACATTCCACTGTTAAATGATAAAGAGAGTACTCACCAAAGTGGGCGAGCATGGGTAATAACTGAGTGAGCAAATAAGTCGGTTGGCTGTGGAAATTGTTCGCTAACAGTGTCGAAGCTCTAATCACTTTTTTGTGGGCAATCTGAGGGCTATTTTCGATGAGCAATATGCTGCTCTGAAATAGGGCAAGGCTGGCCAAAACTTGCTGCTGTTGTTTTACCGGAAGTTTCAGGTTTACCAACTCGGTGAATTGGTTGGCGTGCTCAAGCAAAATACGTTTGTACTTTAGTTGCGTCTCGCGCTGATACGTTGCTTTTAAGGAATTAAAGTGCGCACCAATGGAATGGATGACATCAATGTCAGCAGCTGAAATGTGGGTTGCATACATCTCACCTAACTTTATGATCATATGTGTGTTATCTGCGTTCTCAGCTAAGTCGATGGCCCTGATTGCACGATGGCTGATGCTGGGAGTCATCTCAAATGCACGAATCGCTAATTTAAGAGCAGGCAGCAGCATTTTATGTTTTTCATAGATACAGCTTAAGCAGTCAATCACGCTCAATGAGAGTGGCTGTGCTATTAGAAAATTGTGGAGCTTATCTATGGCTAAATTTGGCTTGCCTAAGCTGTCGAGAATCAGCGCCTCAGCCACCAATTTGGTTGGGTGCATGTTGGTTTTGGAGTTGTTAATGACGCTAGAGAGTAACTGCCATTTCTTACCTGCAATTAAATGTTCAATCAATGTCGCTTCGAACTGAACGCTAGTACCATTAGGGGAGATAGCCAAAGCTTGAGCTAATCTCTCTTGACTGGCAATGGGATACAAATCATTCAGTTGGGTGAGTTTCTTTGAAACGGACACGGCACTTTGGATCTTTTTACCCAACGTTTGAGTATTAATCGGTTTAGAAACGAAGTGGTGTGCTTCACCTGAAAGGGCGGTTAATACTGTTTCCTGACGCATATCCCCAGAGAGCAAGATTGTCGCCACAGTATGATCGATGAGGCGGTTTCGATACAGAATGCCCAATAGCTCAAAGCCAGTAAAAGACTGTTCTAAGTGGTAGTCAATGAGGAGTACATGAAAAGAGTGTGTCTCGACCGCTTTAATGGCTTTTCGATAGTCGGTCGCAATAAAAATACAGTCGCGCGAAACTCCCAAACTAGCCAGTTGCTGCTTAATAAGTATTGTTGCGCTTTTAGAGTCGTCGACGATCAAAATTCGAAGGTCTGTTGGTAAGGTCAAATCCATTTTCCTTAATACCAAATGTTATTTTTTAATTTAGGTGTCAAGTTGCACATTGTCAAGGTGCCTATATCACATACAAACACTCAATAAACTATTGGTAATTAAAGAGTATTAGATAACATTTATGAAAGCCTTCAAACGCAGGTGACTTTTACCTGATTTTAGTGGGGTTATACGTGTTTTAGAAATAAAAAAGAGGCAAGCCGATAAGCTCACCTCTCTGTTTTATTGTTCGAGTTTTTATTCGAAATGTTGTTCTTTGCTTGAAGTTTTATTTACCGAAACTCTAGCGTTAATCACGCATGTTTAGAATCAATACTGCCGCTAGAGCCAAGAACGCCGTCATCATTAAGAACACATCGTTGTAAGCCATGATGGCTGCGTCACGTTGCATTGTGCCGAGCAAACTTGCTTGTGCTTGTTGCATCGCAGTTGCGGCATCACTTCCTGACTGAATGAAAAACGCTTGTTGTTGCTGAAGCGTCTGCCAACCAAGTTGACTCACTGAAGGTAGCGACTCCTTGATGTGTGCTAAGTGCTCACGGGTTTTGTTATCCAATAGCGTAGCGATAATCGCGATGCTGAAAGCGCCCCCTAAGTTCCGCATTACGTTGGTTAACGTTGATGCGTCTGGCGTGTCCATTTTGCTGATGTTCTTCATGGCAACCAAAGACAGCGGAACCATGATGAACGGACTACCAATAGCACGCAGAACCATAGATAAAATCAGCTGTTGCCCGCCAAAATCGATTGTCATGTGTGTATTTACGTAACAACTAAAACCGAACATCGCGAAGCCAAAGGTAACCAAGTACTTAGGCTTAATGATCTGTGTTAGCTTTGGCACAATTGGGAATATCAGAAGCTGTGGGAAACCCATCCACATTAGCACTTCACCAATTTCCATCGCGTTATATTGCTGAATTTGAGTGAGATACATCGGTAGAACATAGATAGAGCCGAGCAATGCCATTCCTAGAATCAAATAGGCGATACAAGACATCGCAAATTGCCCATCCCGCAATAGCCGCAGGTTAACCAATGGCTTCTTGTGTTGGAGTTCGTTTATCACGAAGTAAACCAAACTCACCGCCGACACGATACTCAAGCCAATAATAAAGCTCGAACTGAACCACTCTTCACGGTTACCTTCTTCTAACACCACTTCCAAACAACCTAGCCCTAATGCCATGGTGGCGATACCAAACCAATCGGCTTTTTTCAGCGTGCCAAGGTCGAGCTTTTCATCGTCCAAGCCATATCGGATCATGGTGATCACAAGCAAAGCTGGCGGAATATTGATGTAGAAAATATAGTGCCACGAGAAGTTCTCCGTCAGCCAGCCACCAAAGGTAGGGCCAATCGATGGAGCAAAGGTCGCGGTTACACCAAACAGTGCCATACCCACAGCACGCTTGTTGACCGGCAATAACTGAATCACCAACGAGAAAGCAAGCGGGATTAGAGCACCACCACTGAAGCCTTGCATCGCGCGGAAAACGATCATCGAGGTCATGTTCCAAGAGAACGAACACAACAAAGATGAAATGGTGAAAATGGCTGTCGTCCACGTGATATAACGGCGTTTACCGAGCGCTTTAGAAAGCCAACCACTGAGTGGGATAGCGATCATCTCTGCGACTAGGTAAGACGTAGAGATCCACGAGCTTTCATCCAAGGTGGCTGATAGCGCACCTTGAATATCTTTGAGAGACGAGTTGGTGATCTGAATATCCAAGATCGCCATAAACGCGCCAATCAAGCCGCCAAATAGGGCGATCCAATGGCGTCTCGAAACCTCGTCATCATCATTTGTTTGGGTGACAACACCAGCGTTACTCATGGTCTAGCCTCGTTTATCGATGGTCGCTACCACAGACAAACCAGGAAGCAGTCGACCTTTCAACTCTTGCTGATCTGGAATAGTAATTTTAACCGGTACACGTTGAACGATTTTAGTGAAGTTACCGGTCGCGTTTTCTGGTGGTAGGAGCGCAAATTTAGCGCCAGTCGCAGGGGAGAAACTGTCTACCACACCTTCAAGAGGCTGCCCCGGGAACGCATCCAGCTCTACTTCAACCGTCTGACCTTTGTGAATACCACTTAGCTGTGTCTCTTTGAAGTTGGCTTCAATCCACACTTGGTTGTTTGGTACCAAGCTCATCAGTGGTGCGCCTGCTTGAATCAGCAAGCCTTCACGTACGCTGCGTTTACCAATCACGCCATCTGCTGGCGCGTAAATTTTGGTGTAATCAAGGTTAAGCTGTGCTTGATCTCTCTGGGCTTGAGCTTCGGTCACGGATGCATTTGCTTGCTCAATCTCACTAGCGATAACGGTTAATTGGTCATTGGTTGCAACGAGGTTTGCTTTTGCTTCTTCTAAATCTGCCTGAGTTACTTTTTGTTGTGCAACCATGCTGTCGACTTCATCTTGAGACGTGTAGTTACGCTTTAGTAAGCTACGAGAACGTACCACTTGTTGAATCGCGCGTTCGTATTCAGCTTGTGCAGAATCAACGCGGCTTTGTGCTTGATTGATCTTGCTACGTTGTAACGTTTGTTGTGCCACTAGATTTTTGACGTCTGATTGCACGACGCTTAAATGGGCGTTTGCTTGAGCGAGTGCTGACTGGTAATCACGGTCATCGATTTGAACCAGCAAATCACCTTCTTTAACCGATTGGTTATCACTCACATAAGACTTAACAATATAGCCAGAGACCTTAGGGCTAATATTCGTGATGTCGCCTTGTAGGTAGGCATTGTCGGTAGATTCAAAGTACTGGCCATAGCCGTACCAGTATCCAGCACCGGCTAAACCCAATGACAGCATGATCGCAGTAGCAATAAGCGGAGCTTTTTTACGTTTTTTTGTGCTTACTGTTTGCGAAGCGTTGTTGTTCTCTGTCATTTTTTCTTTCTCATTTTGTTTTTATTTAGATGTAACGAATTGTAAATGAATTCGATTGATTGATAAGATAGGAAAAAAGGGAAACACTGTTGCAAAAATCTAACTAATGGCGCTTTGGGAGAAGTACGATGGACTTAAATGCTGTGACTGTTTTTACACAAGTTGTTGATTGTGGGAGTTTCACGCACGCAGCTGAAGCATTGAACATGACCAAGTCGACCGTCAGCCGAAAGCTAGACGAGCTGGAACAGCATCTAGGTGTGAGGTTGATCACTCGTTCGACACGAAGTTTAGTCTTAACGCCAGAGGGTGAGCGCTTTTATCAGTCGAGCATGCAGATGCAAGAGATCATGAACCAAGCTGAGCTAGAGGTTTCAGCCAATCAGGATTTGATCCGAGGGCAGTTGAATGTTGTGTTGCCTGTCGAATTGGGGCATCAAGTATTAGCCAAATACATCCACAGCTTCCTAAAAGAGCACCCAAACGTGACTTTGAACTTAGAACTGTCGAATCGAGAAGTCGACATCATTGCGGAGGGTATCGATCTTTACGCACAAATTGGTGAGCTAGTGGACTCGAGCTTGGTTTCTCGCTACCTCACAACATCAAAGCGTGTATTGGCAGCCAGCCCTGAGTATTTAGAGCAGTTCGATGACGTCTCTTCACCCGATGATCTTGAACCGCCATTCAGAATGATTGAGGTGGTGAACAAGGCCGCGCGTCTACCCAAGTGGCATTTACAATTAGAAGGCGGTGAGTCGATTTTGATCGATCTGCCGTGTCAGTTACGGGTGAATACCATCACGGCATGCCTAACAGCTTGTGTAGATGGGCTCGGCTTGGCGGTGCTTCCTGAATTCATTTGTCGTGAGCACTTCAAGACAGGCAAGTTGATTCGTTTGCTACCTGAATATGAGATGCCGGAAGTTTCAGTAAGCCTAGTGTATGCAGACAGGCAGTTGATGCCGAAACGTAAGAAGGTCTTTATCGACTATCTACTGACTGCTTTTCAAAATAGAGCCAATCAAATAACGAAATAAAGGCATATTGTATTGGGAGCAACAGAAGGAATCGGCTGCCTAACTGTTGATTAGTTGTAATTCATTGACAATGACCAATAACATTGAAAAGAAAAAAACGAACTTGTTAACAAGTTCGTTTTTTTCTGATTGCTAATGTAGTTGTAGGCTAAGTACCGAACTAGCTCTTTTTCTCTGTGTACTCTAGCTTGTAGAAGTGAGCTTCACTTTGTCCATTCGTAAATTGGTTGTATACGCCAGCTTTGAAGTAGCTTAATAGGTGACGCCAGTAGTCAATATCCTGCTCAACTTTACGTTCACCGTTTACGTCAACAATAAGTTTCTTATCACCCACGATTAAATCAAATGCTGTTGGTTTGCCTTGTGGTGCTTTGCCTAAATCATACTGAGAATATGCTACGTCTGATTTGCACATTTCCTTGTCTTGGTTTTTCTTGCCGAACGATCCTTTACAAATTACAGCGTTGTTTTTAATGATTGCCCAGAAATGCCCTTCAATACCATTATTGTCACGTTTCCATACAACACGAAGCAAAGGGTGAGGGACATTGTGAGTACCAAGATCATCTAAGCCTTTGTTATGTACTTGTAGGAATGTAATCTCGTCTTGCTTAGAGTCTGAGTTCTTCATCGACTCTTCAGGTTTTATGATCTCCACCTCCGAACTTAATGTGTATGTTTCATTTGTTAAGTCTGTGCGGAAGTTTTCCTGAACGCGTAGCTCGTTGCGCAGGTGGTCATTCTTCATGGTAAAGACTAGCGCTTCACTTTCTTTGTCGACATAGAAGTTGTTGTTCACAATGCCGTCGTAGTTATTATCGAGCGCAAAATAGTCTTTGTTGCCTTTCTTTCCGTTTGGATCTGAAATTTGAAGTTCAGAAACTGACAAAACATTTTGGTATTGAGAGTAATTAGAAGGTTCGCCTAAAGCTCCTTCTGGATTCGAAAACTGAACATTAGCGATTGCCGAAGAAGAAAAGGCAAGAAGGGCACAGCAAGTGAGTAGGGTCTTTTTCATCAAAAATATCTCTTTTGTATTATTATCATTCAATATAAGCATTGATATCACTTTTGAGATTTATGTGAAAACATCTGTGTTTGAAATTGTGGTCGGCACCCAATTTTCTTGTACAAAAATAGAGAGAATTAGGTGTCGATTGGGATTGGTACCTGAGTGTCAAAGGTGTGGATTTTTGCTCGTTAACAACACTACCTGCTAACCCGTAATAGTGAATAAGGTGAGGCTTAAAAACGGCACGTTCAAACTAGTTAGGCTCTGATTTCCACTCTAACGTTTGTCCGTTGCTCAATACGGCTTTTATAGCGCTCGGCGAGACTTTAAGGCCTCTCTGATGAAAGGTTTGATCTGAAAAATTGGCAATGATCTTACTTCCGTCACTGAACTCAGTTTGTTGAACATCGCCGCTCTTATCTAACCATTCGGAATCGACTAACTGTTTATCCCATAACTGTTCGTGCATTGGTTCAAAGCCATCTTGATAGTGTTTGAGTGCTTTGATTCTCTGGCTTGAACTTGATAAAGCTTCATCTCTGGTCAAGTGAACCATCGGTGGTGTGTTGTACAGCATGGCGGTTAAGTCACGTTCTGCTTGTACATTAGTGAACTTAAGGCTGTCTGAATGCCAATGGTGCGTATTGATTACTTCATCATGGAAAACGGCTTGGTAAAGTGGAATTCGATATTGAGGCGAAAACAGTAGCGACTTATAGGGCTCTTTAACCTCGGCCGGCTTAAAGAAGAAGTCGGGCTTGTGGTCTGGGTACCAACGACCTAAGTAATAGGGAGATTGGCGGTTCTCTTTCATGTCTTTGTCTGTCCAACCAAAACCAACCGTTTCTAAGCCGTGTGCAAACGCGATGCCTTTTGTTGTTAGGCTGTTGCCGTCTTCAGAGCCTAATACTAACGAAGGTTGCTCGCTAAGCCACTTCATTCGGTTGTTGAACGCAGAAAGCATGTCTGATTCGTCGTTTGTATTGCCATTACTGTCTATAGAGACGCGGTAATCTTCACGTGCCATGGCGGT
Organism: Vibrio sp. 10N.286.51.E5; assembly: GCF_041469125.1. Classification (NCBI taxonomy): domain Bacteria; kingdom Pseudomonadati; phylum Pseudomonadota; class Gammaproteobacteria; order Vibrionales; family Vibrionaceae; genus Vibrio; species Vibrio sp. 10N.286.51.E5. Next base: position 55,840 of record NZ_JBFRJZ010000040.1, read on the forward strand.
TGCATCAACATCTAAGAACAAGCTGTTGAAGTTGCCGAATCTCATAATGTCTTGAGCACGCTGTTTTACGTATTCGAAATTGGTTTTTGTATTTGAGGAAGCATTAGAGGATGCATCTGAAAAGAGCAGTTGATTGTTGGTTGCATTAACCATTTGATAGCTAATGAAATGATTGTTTTGCTGTACTGTCCAAAAAGGCATCTTCAAGTCTTGAGTAGTGTTACTTCCAGAATGGTTACCGACGAGATAACTTGCCCAAAGCTTGTTGTCAGTAGGCACGCGCATACCTTCACTAAACGGAAGAAATAGTGTCTGAGTTTGTTGTTCGGCAAGATCAAACCACGCCAATTCGATGGGTTTGTTTCGTTTCACCTGTATATTTGAAGGTAAGCTGAACTGAAAAGTGAGCTGGTCTTGATTAAGCTCTGCCTTAACGTTTATTCCACTGGGTACTAAGGTCCAAGTGGCGATTTTTGCTGAGTCAGCTTTATCGGAAAAGCCAATGACCAGATTGGTCGCTTTCTGTGGTTGGCTATCAACAGTGAGAGCAGCACTGTTAACGCTTAAGCCGTTCCAATCGACCTCTAAAGTATTCGATGAGGTAGCGACGGTATTGTTGTTACTGGTGAGCGTTATTTGGCTCGCTTGTGCGTTGGATGAAAACAGACAAGCTGTTGTTAAAGCCACAATGGCAAAATTAGAAAGATTGAGTGGGTGACGTACGCTGAGCATATTTAGATTCCGTAAAGGGTAACTACGGTTATTACACCTAAGTAGCGCTAGTGCTTTGTCACCTATATGTCTCTATTTTCTGTTTGGCTTTAGTGGTTTTCCATTAGAAAGGCACGGCGACGCGCTGCACATATTGGACTTCAATAGCGCCTTGGTATTCAAACATTTCAACCGAAGCACTCAAGTGCTTGGCTTTGGTTCCAAGTGGACTTTCTGTGGGAACGGGTGCTTGCGCTGTTTTGATTGGCACTTTGTAACCCAGCAGGTTGTAGTTTTCATCAAACCATTGCCAACTCACGTTAGCGTCGGGGCAGTTGTCGATCACCTTTGGAGGCGAGAGCACGATATGTGGTTCGCTGAGTTTACTTTCGAGCGTCAGCCATCGATTACTGTTATTTAAAGCGACAATAATAGGGTAGTGATTTGAACCTATCTTTAGTTGATAAACACCAGATTCGGGTTTGATGAACATTTCATTGGTTTCAATCTCTTGATACTCATTATTGGAAGCGAGTTGTCCATCGAGAAGGACTTTACCTTTAGGCGATACCAAAGAAAGAGTTTGAGTTTCTGAGCCTTTGCTGAGTTGCTCGGCAGAGACTTTGATTTGATAACCGTGCGACGACAGGCCATAGCGTCGAATGAAGCTGACTTGGATGTGGTGTTTTGGCTCAGCACTTTGTTTGAGTAAGGTTCCACATTGAGTCTGGCTCAGGATCTCTTGTTTGACTGGCAGCCAAAGCTCACTATCGAGTGATTTGTGATCGAGTGCGATTTGCAGCTCTTGCCACGCAACTTGAGGTTGGTCATCAAGTAGAGATTGATAGGTGTGCTGCAATGGCGTGTCGGTAAACCATGCCGCATGACTTGCGAGCGGCAATGTGTAGATCAGTGCGGTTAACGAAGTAACTTTCATTATGATTCCCCGGCCAAGCGGTAATCAACGCCACGATGTGTTTCTATATTCAATGTTGGCAGCTTCTGGCGTAAGCGCAGTATGTGATTATCAATAGTTCGGGTACTAGGAAAAGCCTGATAACCCCAAATCTTATTGAGTAACTCATCACGATGAAACACACGACTTTGGTTCTGAACAAACAAGACCAATAACTGGAACTCTTTAGGTTTTAACGTGATCGGGCTTTCATCCAAATAAGCGATTCGTTCAGACAAGCGGACTTCAATGTTGGCGTAATTTAGTAGGCTCACCCCTAACGGACGAAGTTGGGTAATGACTCGAGCAAGCAACTCCTCGTTTGAGAAAGGTTTAGTGACGTAGTCTTTGGCACCCGCCATTAAACCTTCAACACGTTGTTGAACTTCTACTTTAGCGGTCAACACAATCACAGGCAGCGCTTTGAGGAGCAACCAGTTTGGAAGGTGTTGCAAGCTGTCCCCATCTTCAAGCTGTCGATCCAGTATCACAAGATCGGCTCGAAACCATTTCTTACTGGCATTCTCTGAATCCTTCGCCCAAAGGCATTGGTAACCATTGGATTCAAAGAAGCTGACGAGGCCTTGTCCAAGCAGTTGGTCGTCTTCAATCAGCAGTAGGGTGTTCATAAGCAATTTCCAAAATACATCGGGTTGGGTTACGAAGAATAATGAGGCGGCCATTCGCTTGCTTCATAAAGTGCTCGACAATAGTCAGGCCAATGCCCATGTTATCCAGTTCGTGCGTTTCACTTGGCGTGACACCAGACATGAGCCGTTGTATCGGTGAAGGGAAGTGCCCCTCGTCTTGTACCTCAATCGTCAGCTTGTCACCGAGTTCGACCTTTACCAAAACCTCACCTTTACCATGTTGTTTGGCATTCTTGATTAGATTATCCAAGCAGATGGTTAGCCAGTAATAGGGAAGGTTCAGTTCAACTTCACGCGCTTCACATTGATAAGAAATATTGTGCTTTTCACAGACATGATCGAGCCACTCTTCTAATGAAGCGTTTTGCTTCAACAAAGGCTCTGACTGATCCGAACTTAGGTACACTTTGCTGTTTTCGGTGAGCTGAGAAAGCCTTTGATAGTCAGATATTAAACGCCAAACCGCACTTTGAGTTTCATCAGAAAAGTCATCGTAGCGATTTCTAAACATTTCGACGGTTAAGCCTAGGCTAGTAATAGGCGTGCGCAGTTCATGAGTAAGAAGCTGTAAAACGAACTGCCTCTCTTTTCGTTGTTTTGTTCTTAGGTATAAGACTCTAGCGAGCCCGGAAAGCAACGTTAGCAGCAATGTAAAGATCAACGTTTTCATGATCAGATTGTCATTGCTAGGCTCGTTTAAGCACACGTTACTGTAACGAAATGTACAGGTTTCACCTGCCAAAGATACCTCTTGTTGCTCTGCGATAGGTTGCCAAACATCTAAGGGAATAGCTTTCCAGCCTTGTTCGCCACTTAACCAAAGCACATCATCTTGTTGCCAAGCGCGGTATCCATTGAGCAGTGCTTCTCTGCCTTGTGCACTTAGGTTTTCTAGCTTGTTATATAAAGGGTGCTGAGGGTTGGTAAGACTCAGAAATGGGCGTATCTGCTCGGTCACATCTGGGTAAGCGGCTAAATAACGATCAGCAAAACTGCCACCTGCAGGGTGTCGTTTGGAGTGTGCTGCAAACCAAATGGAATCCAATGCTTGTTGCTGACACAAAGCGAGCTCAAACTCGATGGCGTCATCTAATGAAGGGTTATTGCTTTCAATCGCTCGGCAGTGATCTTGTATTGACGCTAACGCTGCGATGTCGTCCCAACTGAATTGGTTGAAATCAGGATAGCGGCTATTTTCATGGAGCAGAACTTTCGGATACTGAGCCAACTCTTGTTGAGATACTAAGAGTGGGGATGATTGCCAGCTCAGTTGATACAGAGTTTGCCACTTATCTTGCAAACTTTGGGCATTGACTAGGGTTGGGAGCCAAAAGATCAAGCAAAGAGCTAATGTAAACCTGCGCATCCAATCATTCTCGTTAAAAGTCGTGGGGCGAGTCTAAAGAGTTTTGGGCGCGATTTGTAACCTGAATGTCAACAAGTGTTCTTTTAACAACAAATTGTCGAGTGGGTCATGCTTTTAAATAATAAAGTACAAATACAGTAAGTATCATTTATTTGAAATAAAATAGATAATTGTGTACTTACTGTCATTATTGGGCGAAATGAGGGGACTATACTGGGCTCATACCTAATAAGAGGAACCATCATGAAACTCATCATCAAATCAGTATTGGCAATCAGTATTTTGGCTACAGGCTCTGCTCATGCGTTCGAATTAACCAGCAACGATATTCAAGAAGGTCACCCAATGGCAAAGACTTTTGAATACTCTAGTTGGGGTTGTGACGGCGATAATCAATCACCACAATTGATGTGGAAAGATGCACCAGCAGGTACCAAAAGCTTTGCTATCACAGCTTATGATCCAGATGCACCGACTGAAAGTGGCTTCTGGCATTGGGTTGCGTTTGATATCCCTGCAACTGTGAACGAGCTACCTCGCGGTGTCGACATCTCTAAAGTGGGTGGCAAAGAAGGTCGCATTGATTACGGTACAGTTGGCTACGGTGGCGTTTGTCCTCCAGAAAAAGATGGTATGCACCGTTACCAGTTCACGGTTTGGGCATTACCAACGGACAAACTTAACCTCGACGAAAATACGCCGTCGGCTGTGGTTGGATTTACGTTGAACAGCATGGCTTTAGACAAAGCTAAACTGACCGCAACTTATACACGTTAATAGCTTATGTACGTTAAAGCTTATACACGTACATAATAAGTAAACAAGGGGATGAGATGAATCATCAATATCAAGTGACGATCTTTCGTGCAGAGCAGTTACAAAAACTGCGTAATGTGAGGATTCTATCCCCTAGTATCATTCAGATTATTACAGGCAGTAAGCGCCTGTTTTGGAAAGATTCAGCGGCAGAGCTCTCACATTCTGAGCTGTTGTTGTGTGAGGCATCAGCTTCACTAAGTTTTGATAACATGCCCCACAAAGGGCGCTTCTTGTCGCGAGTGTTCAGCTTTCAATTCCAACCTTCTCAGGCGATGCTTGATTTAAGTGAGGAACGGTCGAATGATCTGGGACTGCCTACGGTGAAAGTGGATCGAAACTTACAAGACTCACTCAATGCGTTGTTTTCGTTTGATAGACAGAGCATGAGCAAAGAGACTCAACAGTTTTGGTTGCAGGGCTTGTACCAGCAATTAGCTGAAAAAGGGGTGTTGCATCTATTGTTTGTCAGTGCCAACGTCTCGTTTAGCCAAAAGCTCAGCCATTACCTTTCACATTCACCAGATGAGAAACATCCATTAGAGTCGGTGGCGGAGCGATTTGCGATGAGCCGAGGGACATTGATTCGGAAGCTCAAACTGGAAGGCATGCAATATCGAGAGGTACTGGCTTAAGTTCGCTTGAGTCACGCGCTTTATCTGATGCAAAACGGACAGCAGAATGTGGCGATGTTGGCTCAGTCTTGCGGTTACCAATCGGAAGGGCGTTTTAGTCAGCGCTTCAAAGGGAAGTTTGGTTTGTCGCCAAGTGAATACATCAAAACCGTCGTCAGCCATAGAGTCGCGACGCCATAGTCATTATGTTTGGCTTAAACGCTCACTTTCTTATCTCGTGCTGCCAATGCCGCGAAAATCGTGCACGCAAAGGCAACAGATGCGATCAACAGAATCGGCACACTCCAAGAATCTGTCTGAGCATGAAGCTTACCCACCAGCGTTGGACCAGTGGCTGCCAACGCATAACCGATTCCCTGAGCCATACCCGACAATGATGCGGCTTGGCTGCTATTCGATGTACGCAAGCCAACAAAAGAGAGCGCGATAATAAATGTCGAGCAGTTGGCTAATCCAAACAGTCCCACCCAAAAGATCGCAAACTCAGGCAAATACAGAAGACCAATCAATCCAACAAATACACTCGATGCACACAGAGTGATGAGCCATTGTTGATTGTCACTTTTGGCTAAGAATGGCAGTAACAGCAGCCCTGGAACCATAGTCGAAAACTGCAAAAATCCATAAATGTAGCCTGCGTCGATTTCGCTGTAGCCAAGATCGTTCAAGATCTGTGGCAACCAGCCAGCCAAAGAGTAGAAGGTAAATGAGTTAAGCCCAAGCGCTAACGTTACTTGCCACGCTACGCCGCTTTTAATCATCTGTTTCATCGGCAGAGGTTTGTCTTGTTGCTTGTTATTGCTGGCCGAAGATGAGCGTTTTCTGATTTTAGGCAACCAGATCATCAAAGCTAATATTGGAAATACCAAGTTCATTAACAGCGCTAATTGCCAACCCGTGATCGTAAATAAGGTTAGATTTGAAAACGGCACCATCAAACTTGAGCCTAACGTCGACCCGATGCCCATCGTAAAGATGTACAGAGAAGTCACAGTAGCGATGCGTGTCGGGAAGCTAACTTTCACTACTACAGGCAACAACACATTACCAATCGCGATACCAAGCCCGATCATCACCGTGCCGATATACAAGGTTGGGGTTAACCCAGCAGAGCGCAGTGTAATACCCGTAGTGATCAGAACTAAGCCTAATAACAGGCTAGGCTCTAGACCAATTCGTTGGGATATCTTGGTGACTAATGGTGAGAATAAGGCAAAAGTTAACAGTGGCAAAGCTGTTAAGAAGCCAGCAGCCGATGACGTAAGGTTGAGGCCTTCCATAACCTGAGAAAGCACAGGAGCCAAGCTCGTAAAAGGCCCACGAAGGTTAAGTGCTAGGAATAGAATCCCTAACATCACGAAAATGCTATTACGAAGAGAGGCGCTCATAGGTTGTTCTACTGTTTGCTTATGAGAAGACAGGCTAGCCTACAGATCATTGAATGATTACACAAATACCGTTTAAATAGGTTTACTAATGATTGAACCTGCGCAGTACGCGCTTAGCCAGAAAAGTCACCCATGACTGTATTAAATATCGACAAGCTCATCTCGGACTTCCCACTGCTTCAACAATTGATTGCATTGGAAGAAGTGGTTTGGTTTAACCCAAATGTGACGACTCTGGAGCGCGGTTTGCTTTATGTGGGTTTAGGCGAACAAGATATTCACGATGCGAGCATGAGGCTGCAAAGGTTTGCTCCTTATCTAGCCAAGGCGTTTCCTGAAACTCAAGCGACCAATGGCATCATCGAGTCTGAGCTTATTGACATTCCATCTATGAAATCAGCATTGGGAGCACATTATCAGCAGCCTATAAAAGGGCGTTTGATGATGAAAAAAGACAGCCATTTGCCAATTTCAGGCTCAATCAAAGCTCGCGGTGGTATTTATGAAGTACTAGCGCATGCCGAGAAGCTTGCGATTGAAGCCGGGTTACTGTGTGAGAGCGATGACTACAGTAAGTTGCTCGAACCTGAATTCCGTGACTTCTTCCAACAATACAGCATTGCGGTAGGCTCCACAGGTAATCTAGGCATGTCGATCGGTATCATGAGTGCAAAATTGGGCTTTACTGTCTCTGTTCATATGTCGGCAGACGCGAGAGCTTGGAAGAAAAGCAAACTTCGTGAGCATGGTGTCAACGTTGTTGCAAATATGAGCTGCTAAAAAGATAAGTCATGATAGAAGAGTGTTGTTTATAGCTTGTACACACTCTTTCTCACCTCTAAATCCCACCTTAATTCAAACAATAACTTGCACAGATCGTTATCCAAAACACACATTTTATAAATTAAGCTTCTTAGATGTTCTAACTATCAGTTAGGTTGAGTGGCATTCAACTTGATAGGGATTGAGCAATGCAGACGGACAAAGTGATACAGACAAGACACATAAACACACCAGAAAAATTACTCCAGCGTTTAGATGCGATTGGGGAGTCTTTGGAAGCATCGGGTAAGGCTCATGCTTTGCTGGGATTGGGCTCAGTAGGTATTGAAACAGAACGACTTGATCAGTACTCAGATGTCGATTTTTTCGCAATAGTGCAAACAGGGCACAAGCAGTATTTCTTAGACAGTTTGCATTGGCTATCTGATATTCACTCAATCGACTACGCAGTGAGAAATACCGTCGATGGCTATAAAGTTCTGTACGCTGACGGAATCTTTTGTGAGTTTGCAGTGTTTGAACCCCACGAGTTAGCGCACATTCCGTTTGCTGAAGGGCGTATTGTTTGGCAGCAACATGAATTTGATACACAGTGTTGTGTTTCACCAATAAAAGGGGAGACAGACACTAATTCCCAAGATTGGATCATTGGTGAGGCTCTAACCAATCTTTATGTGGGTATGTCTCGTTATAACCGAGGCGAAAAGCTGTCGGGCAGTCGGTTCGTTCAATCTTACGCACTCGATCGTTTGATCGATCTTGTGGATCAAACTGAACAGTCTGAGCCTGAATTCGTTGATGAATTTATGTCGGATAGAAGGCTAGAAGCACGCTTCCTTAAGTTTGCCCAATTGCTACCAACCTTTACCCAAGGCTACGAGCGCACCGCTGAATCGGCACTTGCCCAACTAGCATTCCTCAACACCCACTTCGCAGTCAACCAAGCCATGTGTGACCGAATCTCTGAACTGTGTTCCAGTAAAGATTAAGCTTATAGCGTGTGAATCCCCAAGCCTAACTGACACCACCTTTCAGATGATAAGCGGCGGGCAACCTAATTGAGCTCTCGAATTATTATTCTTAAGCACTAAACCCGTACGCTTTTGTTTACTCTTCAAGACCGTGACTGTTCGTGTTTACTCCGCTTATCACTGGATGTCGTAAGCCAAATAAAATACAATCAAACAATGTTTTATTAATTCGTGCTTTATCATTATGATGAGAAACTTACTCATATTCATCGTTAGCCTGTTCTTCTTAACAGCCTGTTCTTCAACGAGTAATCATCAGCTAGACGACGAGACATTGAGCAACGAAGACGCTATGTCGAAAAGTATAGAGGGAGAGAGTAATCTCGAGACTTCAAAGGATACAAACGCTGAGACCAGCGTTGATTCTTCCCATGATTCAATCGTTAATCATCAACCACTCACTAACCTTGATTCAAATAAAGACACGATAGCTCACGCCAATGCAGAGCCAGAATCAGTGGAGCCTTCTCAAATAGAAGCGACAGAAACAACTGAAAGCGATGCTAAGAGTGGCGGTGAAAAAGGCATCGGAAGCTATTTTATTCGTCATAATAAACCGACTAAGACGGTGATTAAATCACTAGAGGGCGTGACAGATGCATTGAACGTCATGACGTTTGGGATATTTGCCACCGGTAACGGTTAAATCGTTAACTTAGAACCACAACCTAATAGATAGAATGAAACGTGAAGGCGAGCCAGATGGTTCGCCTTTTTTGATCTTCTAAATCTGGCCACCGTTCTTCCTAAGAATCGTGCTCACTTATCTGAGCGCTGAGTCAGGCGACGGTTAACGTAAATAGGAAATTATTCGTTCTGGAAGGGACTCGCCGAATTTACCCTGTTTGACTTGTTATATGCATCAAGGGTTCTAATACTCATCCCAAAGTAAGCAATGAAATCTAATCTTACAAAGACAAGCCTTATATTCACTTATGAGCATAGTAAGATGTTTGCTGTTAAGTCGGTTTGGGTTTAGTTATCAATATTCTAGGGAAGAAAAATGAAGAATAAGAGTGTGTTTTTAAGTGCCGCATTGGTGATGTTGTCAGCTCATGCAAATGCATCAGACGCGAGCCATGAGTCTGTATCAGATGGTGTTATCGCAGAACAAAGAGCTAAGCTTTCTGAAAATACCCAAGGACAAGGTTTTGGCCCGCAAGCCCCACGAGATTTGGGTTCATTAGAAGGAACCAATACCAGGCTGTTCTCGGATGCCCCTGATTCAACAGCGATGAACTTATGTAATATTCACTTCCATAAAAATGCTGAGCATAAAGGCGGCGAGTTTACTCAATACGCTGGTAACGGTGATGGTAAGGGATTCCAGAGTGGCTTTAAATACACAGGCAAGCTGAGTTCTGCTGAGCTGAAACCATTTGAGAGCAAGGTTTGTCCGAGCGAGCATGGTTCTTTGCATTCGGGTGACACCATTGAAGTTCACTATGTTTATTCAACGGCGCAAGTTGAACCGGGTGAAACATTGGGTGCTTGTTTTAACGACGCAATTACCAACCCGCAACTGCGTGTAGAAACCCAAGTTTACGTATTAGTGAATGACGACAGAGCACTCGACTTTGAAGCGCTCGCTAAACATTCAAAAGTGAACGGCTTACACCAAGCACCAAACATCCCACAAGATACTGGCTCAGCGATCCAATACGCAGGCTCTACAACGGGTCCTGGTTATAATGAGCAAGGTTCACCTTTCCAAGTAACATGGAGCGTTAGACCACAAGTCGCGAAAGTAAATATCGCGACAGTAGGTAGCTGGTGTGAAGGCAATGACTTTAACGAAGATCACGCCCACGGTGTGAGAAACTTGGTGGTTAACCCCGAGTTGTTATCACCCATTCGTAACGACTAAACGATTCTGGCGAACAAAATGATTAAACCGATGGGTTCGCCTTTTTAGTTGGATATAAATGCCATCGTTTAAACAGAGACTTGTTTGTTAGTCACAATGGTGCAATTATTTAACGAGTGATATTACTCAGATGCATGTCTTATGATGACTATCGAACAACAGCTTTCTCGGCTGGATCTAAACTTATTGGTGTCGTTAAGTGTTTTAATCAAAGAGAGGAACGTAACGCGAGCTAACGCCAACTGATAAACAGCCTGTGGTTCGAATGAACCGAGACACTTACTACTCAATGGCTGTGATTAACGTTTCACAGGGCGCGACGATTACGCTACCTGAGATTCCTGAAGGCAAATACATGTCGATGGAAGTGATTACAGAAGACCACCGCATTCAGCCAATGCAATACGGTCCTGGTACGTTTGATCTTTCTACTCACAGTGGTGACCACGTGTATGTAATCGTTCGTACCGACGCGACGTTCACCAAAGATGAAGTTCATAAAATCCAAGATCAGATGAGCATAGATGCAAAAGCAGACGCCGAATTCATGGCAATGCAAGTGGATGAGAAATCATTCGAGAAGGTCGAGAAAAACCTTAAGATGGAAATGCCAAAACTACTGAAACGCGATGGTGCTCAGGCGACGTTTGGTATGTTTACCAGCCCTGAAGATGCTTCAAAAGAGATGTTTACCAAAGAGAAGTACGCGGTGGGTGCGGCTATCGGTTGGGGTGGCGCGCAGTTAGATGACAATATCTACGAAGTCTCTGGCAACTTCCCAGCAGACACTTGTCATCAGGCAACCTTTGATGATCCTAAGAACCAAGCGTTTTGGTCGGTAACGGTCTACAACAAGCAAGGTTTCATGTTTGGTGAAGTGGCGAACGTAAGCTCAAACACGGCTGAGAAAAATGCAGACGGCACTTACACCGTAAGCTTTGGTTGTGGTGATGATGCAGTAAACAACATCAAAACAGAAAACGATTCTGGTGTGTTTAACTTAGCTTTCCGTCATTACATTCCAAGCCAAAAAGTACGTGATGGATTCCGAGTGCTTCCTTACGTGAAAGCAGTGAACTAATGTTGCGATAGTCGTACAACGATTATAGATGCGCGTTATTACCAAATGGCAATAACGCGCTTTTTTATGGATTCTATTTCATTTCTTGCTTTCTTAAGTGTAGAAACACAAAGGGCGACTCAAAAATGGTCTAACTTTGATTATACGCAGCGAGCCTCAGTTCAAATAAATCAATTAAACCTTCTTCCATCGATACTTTCAGTTGCACCACGCATTTGATCGAATTTAAACCCGCTGACACCTTATGTGATAACGCTTCCAGTTATCTTTTCAGCCTCTAAAGGGAACAAATACCACAACCAGCGTTATAAAAAGCGATAGCCGTGGAGTGTTATGAGTCCTATTTGAGGTGTATAGTTATAGGTAATTCATTGGGTTATTGAATATTTAAGTTATCAAAAGATGCGGATGTCATGAAGAAAAACGGATTTACTTTAATGGAATTAATCATCGTGATCGTGATACTCGGAGTATTAGCGGTAACGGCTGCTCCAAGATTCCTTGGTATTCAGGAATCAGCGAGAGAAGCGGTACTTGAAGGTGTTGCGGGTGCGATGGAAGGCGTGATCACGCAAGTGACTTCTAAAGCTATTATCGCAGGGCTTGATCCTGACGCAACAAACCCAGGTGATCAGAGCAACTACGTAATCGATTTTGGTATCGGTAGTGTTGAAGTCGACTGGGGAACACTTTGTCCCGAAAGCCGAGGGGAGTCGGGCGACAAATTGACGATGATCGACTTTATGACCTTATCAGATGATGACAGCCTAACTTCTGATTTTGGTAATCGACACACTGTGATTGGGTATGACTACGACTTTACCCAAGCTGAATTAGATAGCACGAACATAACGGATGCTGATCTAGAGACGCGCCAAGGTTGCTTTGTTCTTTATGACTCTTTTGGCAGAACAAATGGCAGCCAATGTCCTGATGAAGGATGTGAGTGTACAGTCCGTATTGTTAACAACAATTGTTAAACCGAACCCTGTAACTGATTTTAAGACTTCGAATAAAAAGCGCGTTATCGCCAATGGCAGTAACACGCTTTTTTGTATCAGTTTATTGGTTTATCTTAATTTGCTGTTACCGCATCTGCTGATGGCAAGTCGCGCTTCTTAATCACGTATCGCAAACGAAGTAACATCAGAGCGGCTGACACACTCAAGCCCGTTAGAATACCAATCCAAAAGCCTTCTTCACCCATTGCTGGAACAATGTGGTCTGTTAAGCCCAACACCATACCCAGTGGTAACGCTAAGCCCCAGTATGAAGCGATAGCTAAGATCATCGGGATCTTAGTATCTTTATAACCACGCAGAGCACCATTTGCAGAGGTTTGCAGAGCATCACTGAATTGGTACATAGCGGTAAAGGTCAATAACACTGCCGCTGTTGCACTGATTACTGGGTCTGTCGTGTAAAGCCTAATGATTAATTCAGGGAACAGTAGGAACATTGCTACCGACAGCAACGAGATTAACGCTGCAACTAAGATACCGACTTTACTACGCTCAATCGCGCCAAGTTCATCTTTTTCACCCAAAGCGTGCCCAACACGAATCGTAATACCAAAAGAGATACTCATCGGAATCACGTAAGTCAGGCTCGAAATGTTGAGTGCAATTTGTGCGGCTGCTACGTTCTCAGCGCCAATACGACCAATCATCAGTGCGATTACCGCAAAGATGCTGCCACACACTGCAATGTTCATCCCGATAGGTAAACCTAATCTTAGAAGGTGAAGCATCTCTTTTGCTTTTGGCTTCGCATATGAAAAGTTGATGATGGTCTTGTAATGGTGATGACCTTTAATGTAGGAATACAGCATTCCTGACATTAACCAATAAACCAAGCTTGTCGCCCAACCACAACCCACAGCGCCCATTTCAGGGAACCCAAATTTACCGTAGATAAGCACGTAGTTGACCGGAATATTCACCAATAAACCAACCACAGAAATGATCATTGGTACTTTGGTGTTGTTCATACCTTCACAGAAACCATTCAAGGTATAGAACAGGGCAATCCCCGGCACACCAAAGGCTAAGGCAAACGCATAGTCACTGCCGATAGGGATGATCTCAGCGGCAACCCCAATCCATTCTAAGATCGGTTTCGCACTCACCAAGTAAGCGATGAGTAATACGCTAGCAATTAATGCCAACCAAACCATTTGGAAGAATTCAACAGAGATACTTTGAAAGTCACGTGCGCCACGGTGGTAAGCGACAACAGGCGTTAGCGCCATAATCACGCCACGCAGTAGCAGCAATACAGGAATCCAAAGGCTAGTGCCGAGTGCAATTGCGGCGAGGTCGGCAGGGCTTACTTGGCCAGCCATTGTCGTATCGACAAATCCCATCGCTTGGGTCGCTATTTGAGTCAAAATGATTGGAACCGAAAGATGCATAAGTGCACCCGATTCACGAGTAAAAGGACGAAGTTTCGTTAGCATGGAAGTTCACAACACCAATATAAATACACGAATGATGGCAGGATGGCCGGTGTGTATTTTAGGATGTGCCCCGTTGGGCGGGCGACAATATAAACACCTTACCGTATAGGGTCAAGCATTGGATTTATAGAGTTTAATTTGCTCCGACATTCGGATAGGTTCTGATGGTTACAACACGGGTCTAACGCACGTAAGTTCATGATTTAGTGGAAATCATACTAGACGGGTAAATTCTATATTTGCCGCGCTAATCACTAAGGTGACGGTATAAGTGGTTGTTATGGATAGATAAAGGTTAGTACAATTGATGGCATAAGTAGCTAGATAGAAGAATTCTGTATTTAAATGCAGAATTTTTCTATCTAATAGCTGTTAGGCAAAATATGAAGGAAAGTAAGAAATTGAACAAATTAATAATAATGTTATTGCTAATAGTTTGTCCTGCGGTAGCTTCAGAGCCAGCTTCTGATTTAACAATAGCTAATGAACAGATAGCATTATTAAAGCAGCAAGTGGCGATGATGAAAGAACATCAAGAGTCTTTACTAGGTACCATTCACTGGACTTTAGGTACCGTAATTACAGTCGGTATATTCTTAATTGGTTACAATTGGTTTTCTAATTTTAAAGCATATGAACGTGATAAAGAAGCATTGAAAGTAGAGCTCAAGTCAGCAGTTAACGTCGAACTCGAACATTCAAAAACAGAAGTTCATATGATCGTTGATAATATGAAAGGGGCACTGCAGACACTCGTTGACGATAAGGTTACACCGCTTTCAAGAAATTTAGAAACAAAGCTAAACTCTCGATACAACTCTTTAAACAATGATATTTTGCGGTTAAGTATTTATCGCCATGAGCAAGAGAGGTTAAGTTGGAATGAGCAAAAAGTATACGTTAACGCGTTAAGTTCTTCTCTTAATATTATAAATACGAGTATTACGTTAAATGATGAATGGTTACTAGCAACAGGTATTGATAACCTTCTTGAAGACTTAAATTCAATTTTGAAAAAAGAGTGTAATGTTTATCCTGATGCAGAGCTTATTCGTAATACAGTGATTGCTCTTGATAAACTGCCTTCTGAACACGCATTATCAGTGAAATCGAGTAAAGAAAAGATCTCACAAATATCAGCAGTTGCCTAACAAACGACTATGGCGCCAATATCAACTTGGCGCTATCTATTACACCTTTAAACCTAGAGCCGTATAAGCTTCCTACTGCCACAAAGCCAGTAGAAAAACAAAAAGACCAATCCCAAGCGTTACTTTTAGAAGCAAGCCAAGAGGGGCTCCACCTTTTGGCGCTTTATTGCAACATCCCATAATCAGTTCCTAATTCATCGTTGGTTTCACTCAACCTTAAACCTTTCCCTTACGGTAAGGTCAATGCTTTCTTAGTCATATAATCTGAAAAACAAAAAAGCGAACCAAGTGGTTCGCTTTTGTTTATCTAAAATCTACAAAAATTAGTCTTCGTAGTTGTCGATGCTTGGGCAAGAACAGATTAGGTTACGGTCGCCGTATACGTTGTCTACACGGTTAACTGTAGGCCAGTACTTCGAGTTCTTCGTTGCTTTCGATGGGAAGCAAGCCAGTTCGCGAGAGTAAGGGCGATCCCATTCTGCGCCTGAAAGGTCAACTTGTGTGTGTGGTGCGTTCACTAGAGGGTTGTTGTCTAGTGGCCATTCACCCGCTTTCACAGCTGCCATTTCGTGACGGATTGCGACCATCGCTTCACAGAAACGGTCTAGCTCTTCTAAATCTTCTGATTCAGTTGGTTCTACCATTAGTGTGCCAGCTACTGGGAAAGACATCGTAGGCGCGTGGAAACCGAAGTCCATTAGACGCTTAGCAATATCTTCTTCGCTGATGCCTGTGTCTTCTTTAAGTGGACGAATATCGATAATACATTCGTGCGCTACGCGGCCGTTAGTACCACGGTAAAGAACAGGGTAGTGAGGACGTAGTTTTTCCATCACGTAGTTCGCGTTCAGAATCGCTACTTTAGTTGCGTCTGTTAGGCCTGGTTCGCCCATCATCGCGATGTAAGCCCAAGAGATAGGTAGAATTGAAGCACTACCTAGATCTGCAGCTGATACCGCGTAGTCAGAACCTTGCACACCGTTTTCGATGTGACCTGGTAGGAAAGGTGCTAGGTGTGATTTAACACCGATAGGACCCATACCCGGACCGCCACCACCGTGTGGGATACAGAATGTTTTGTGTAGGTTCAAGTGAGATACGTCTGAACCGATGAAGCCAGGTGAAGTTAGACCTACTTGAGCGTTCATGTTCGCGCCGTCTAGATAAACCTGACCGCCCGCTGCGTGTACTTGTTCACACACTTCTTTCACTTGCTCTTCGTATACGCCGTGCGTAGAAGGGTAAGTGATCATGATGCTTGATAGGTTGTCTTTGTGCTTCTCGATTTTCTCTGCTAGGTCTGTCATGTCGATGTTGCCATCTTCATCACACTTAACAACCACTACCTTCATTGAAACCATTGATGCTGTTGCAGGGTTAGTACCGTGCGCAGAGCTTGGGATCAGACAAACGTTACGGTGAGCTTCACCGCGGCTCGCATGGTAACGTTGAATCGCGATTAGACCTGCGTATTCGCCAGATGCACCAGAGTTAGGCTGTAGTGAGAAATCGTCGTAACCAGTGATTTCACATAGCTTCTCTTTAAGATCTTTCGCTAGTGCTGTGTAACCAGCCGCTTGCTCTAGAGGTGCGAATGGGTGAATTGAACCAAACTCAGGCCATGTTACTGGAATCATCTCAGCAGCAGCGTTCAGCTTCATCGTACAGCTACCCAGTGGGATCATGCCGTGCGTTAGTGAGAAGTCTTTGTTCTCAAGCTGTTTTAGGTAACGCATCATTTGCGTTTCGCTGTGGTGCGTGTTGAATACTGGGTGAGTTAGGAACTCTGATTCACGACGGCAGTTTTCTGGAATTGCCGCAAATTCGTTTGATGCAATGTCAGAAGATAGTGCTTGAACGTCTTCTTTCACCTCGAAGATAGCGAACAATGCGTTCACGTCGTCGACTGTGGTTGTTTCATCTAAGCTGATACCGATCTTACCTTTAAGAAGGCGCAAGTTGATGTCTGCTGCTTGTGCTTTCGCGTACAGTGCATCTGTCTTCTCTTCAGAGTTGATTGTGATGGTATCGAAGAAGCTGTTGTTTGTTAGCTCGTAACCCGCTTTAGTCAGGCCAGCCGCTAGGATAGCTGTCATGTGGTGTGTACGACGAGCGATAGTACGTAGGCCTTCTGCACCGTGGTAAACCGCGTAGAAAGACGCCATGTTTGCTAGAAGTGCTTGAGCTGTACAGATGTTTGATGTCGCTTTCTCACGGCGGATATGTTGCTCACGAGTTTGCATTGCCATACGTAGCGCTTGGTTACCGTGAGTATCGATAGAAACACCGATTACACGACCTGGCATTGTACGCTTATGCTTTTCACGAGTACCCATGAATGCAGCGTGTGGACCGCCGTACCCCATAGGAACGCCGAAACGTTGTGCTGAACCGATTACTACGTCTGCGCCCATTTCGCCAGCAGGCTTAAGTAGAGCAGATGCGAGTAGGTCAGTAGCAACGGTTACTAGAGTTTTGTTTGCTTGAGCTTTCGCAATGATGTCTGTTAGGTCACGAACTTCGCCCGTTGTACCAGGGTATTGAACTAATGCACCAAATACGTCTTGCTCTGGAAGTGTTTTAAGAGCGCCAACCATTACTTCAAAACCGATGTACTCAGCACGAGTTTTAACAACTTCTAGTGTTTGAGGGTGAACATCGTCAGCAACGAAGAATACTTTGCTCTTGCTTTTACCAGCACGCTTACACAGTGTCATTGCTTCGCCAGCCGCTGTCGCTTCGTCAAGAAGAGACGCGTTCGCGATTTCCATACCTGTAAGGTCCATTACCATTTGTTGGTAATTTAGTAGAGCTTCAAGACGACCTTGAGAGATCTCTGGTTGGTATGGTGTGTAAGCTGTGTACCAGCCTGGGTTCTCTAAAACGTTACGTAGAATAACGTTTGGAGTGAATGTGTTGTAGTAGCCTTGGCCAATGAAAGTACGTTTCACTTGGTTTAGGTTAGCGATCTCTTTAAGAGAGGCCAGCATGTCCATTTCGCTTAGTGGCGCAGCAAGTGTCATTGGTTTTTCAAGACGGATTTGTGCAGGAACCGTTTCGTCGATCAGTGCGTCTAGGCTAGTCGCGTTGATCGCTTCAAGCATTTTTTGCTGGTCTGCTTTATTTGGGCCGTTATGACGAGCAACAAACTCGTTTTGAGTACCCAGGTCTTTCAGTAATTGGCTTTGAAGTAATTCAGTCATGATATGTTCTACTTTCTCTCTGGAGCCGTGAGCTAGCCCCTAAAATTAAGCTGCTCAAAAGAGCAGCTTTATCGTAATGAGGTTACCTATTAGTCTTCTTCGATAGAGCTTAGGTATTCTTCCGCATCTTTAAGGTTGTCTAGTTCAGACGCATCAGACATCTTCACTTTAACAATCCAGCCACCTTCATAAGGTTCTTCGTTGATTAGCTCTGGGCTATCTTCTAATTCTTCGTTGATTTCTACGATTTCGCCAGAGATTGGTGCGTAGATATCAGAAGCAGCTTTCACTGACTCAACTAGAGAGAAGCTTTCGCCAGCTTCGATTTCGTCGTCAGTGTCAGGCAGGTCAACAAACACAACGTCACCTAGCATCTCTTGAGCGTGCTCAGAAATACCGATAGTTACAGTACCGTCACCGTTGTCTTTTACCCACTCGTGGCTGTCTGCAAACTTTAGTGTATTGTCCATTGCTTATTCTCCAAAAATTTATGAGGTTTTAATTTAAATCTTAAAAACGGTCTAACGGTAAAGAGGGAAGCGCTTGCAAAGCTCTTTAACTTGCTTGCGAACACGTTGCTCAACTTCAGCGTTGCCTTCAGGGCTTTCAACTAAGCCATCAAGTACATCGCCGATCCATTCACCGATAAGTTTGAATTCTTCAGTGCCAAAACCACGACTGGTTCCAGCTGGCGTACCTAAACGAATGCCAGAGGTAATCATAGGCTTCTCTGAATCGAATGGTATACCATTTTTGTTACATGTGATCCCTGCACGCTCTAATGCTTCTTCAGTTACGTTACCTTTCAAGCCCTTAGGACGAAGGTCAACCAGCATTAGGTGCGTGTCTGTTCCGCCAGTCACAATGTCACAACCGCGAGTTTGCAACACTTCAGCAAGAACTTTTGCGTTGTCGATCACTGAATCAATATAAGTATTAAATTCTGGGCCAAGTGCCTCGCCAAACGCCACTGCTTTAGCCGCGATAACGTGCATTAATGGGCCACCTTGAAGGCCAGGGAACACTGCAGAGTTGATCTTTTTGTTGATGTCTTCGTGGTTAGTCAGAATCATGCCGCCGCGTGGGCCACGAAGTGTTTTGTGCGTTGTTGTAGTCACAACGTGTGCGTGTGGTAGTGGGCTAGGGTGAGCACCTGTCGCGATAAGACCCGCGATGTGTGCCATATCTACCATAAGGATAGCGCCAACTTCGTCAGCGATTTCGCGGAATTTAGCGAAGTCGATAACGCGTGGGATAGCACTACCACCTGCAATAATCATTTTAGGTTGGCATTCGATAGCGAGAGCGCGTACCGCTTCGTAATCGATTTCAAGAGTGTCGCGGTCTACGCCGTATTGAACTGCGTTGAACCATTTGCCTGAAAGCGCAGGGCGTGCACCGTGCGTAAGGTGACCACCAGCGTCAAGAGACATACCTAGGATAGTGTCGCCAGGTTGAAGTAGGGCAAGTTTAACTGCGCCGTTCGCTTGAGCACCTGAGTGAGGTTGTACGTTCGCGTATTCACACTTGAATAGCTGTTTAGCACGTTCAATCGCAATAGCTTCTACTGTATCTACGTGCTCACAACCACCGTAGTAACGACGACCTGGGTAGCCTTCTGCGTATTTGTTGGTAAGGCAAGTGCCTTGAGCTTGCATTACTGCTTTAGAAACGATGTTCTCAGAAGCAATAAGTTCGATTTGTTCGTTTTGACGAGTGTTCTCTGCTTGGATTCCAGCAAATACTGCGTCGTCAGTCGCAGATAGGTTCGTAGAGAAAAAACTGTCTAAGCTATGGTTTTGATAAGCGTTCATTGTCGAGACCTTTCATTAAGCTAATGGTGATTGTTTTTATAGTCCATTAGGTCTTACGTTGATTTCTGCATCGGTATCGTTTGCGTTATATAGGTGTATAAATAGTGCGTTGCTTCTTATTTATACGACCATAGCGTCAAAGCGATCGTTGTAGGGTCAATGCAGCACGAATTGTTTCCCAAAAAGTTCGGGTAAAAAACAGCTCTTACAAATGTTAAATCTATCACTTGCTGCAAGCTGAAGTAGTATCTCTTCATCTAACAAGTCGATAACATAGCTCCGATAAAATCAATTTTCAACAAAAATTTCCAATAGGAAACAGATTTTCTCGTTTTGCTACAGGGAGCACACTTTATTTCCCTGTGTGCTCTTTAATCAACAAAGCGCTTCATGCAACAATGAAATCAATAGACAGGAAGTAAGAAATGAATGAGGGACCTATGTCAGAAGACATTTATGATGAGTACCCATCTTTAACGTTGGCGAAAGAGACGTTAGATCAGAATATCGAACCACTTAGGCTCGGCCAGCGTATTAAAGATATCCGCAGCAAGCTGGGCATTACGTTAGAAGAGGCGAGCCAACGTACTGGTTTGGCGCGCTCTACGCTGAGTAAAATCGAGAACGAACAAATCTCACCGACGTTCCAAGCGATGCAGAAATTGGCTATGGGTTTGCAAATTGATATGCCGCAACTCTTTGAGCCACCAAGAAAAAAGGTTGCCACAGGACGTCGTGACTTAACTAAAGCAGGTCAGGGTAAACCTCACCCAACTCCGACTTACGAGCATGAACTGCTCGCGACAGAACTTTCGAATAAGAAGATGATGCCGTTCAAGAGCCGAGTGAGAGCACGCACCTTTGAAGAGTATAACGATTGGGTTCGCCACGATGGTGAGGAGTTCTTGATGGTGATCTCTGGTGATGTGATGTTCTACTCAGAATTCTATGAGCCGGTACCCATGAGCGAAGGTGACAGCATGTATTACGACGCCAACATGGGGCATATGTTGATTTCTACTAGTACAGAAGATGCACTGATTTTGTGGGTGACTGCAAAATAAGTTAACAAAGTTAGAATTTCTTATAGTGAATGCAAACGTTTGCTTTTGTTTCTAACGTTTGCCAAAAGACGCGATGTTGGTGTGAAAAGCATCAATATCGCGTTTTTGTATGCGACTGAAAGTTGTTTTTAAATTGTTAAATGTCACATTTTGAGCTGTTTTAATCTTGTTAAGGGTGTAAAACTGAGTCAGGCTTGTTTACTATAGTGAACACGGTTTACTCATGTTGATTGAAGTTTACTGAAGTGAATTCTTAGAAAGTGAGTCGTATAGCTTTTATACAGAAGCCTCTTTTTATATCGCTAGTAATAAAAGCCTATATAGAAGACATCACTTTTTACTATCTACTGTTTCTAACGTTAACCCATATCGTTAGAGGCGACTCTAAATAGAGATATAAGCGGCAGATTCGATTTGGAAAGCCTGCAACGCTTCATGGAGAATAAAATGACTCAAGAACACGCTAATCAAGACCTACTAAAAACACCTCTGCATGCACTTCACGTTGAAGTCGGCGCAAAAATGGTTCCTTTTGCTGGCTACGACATGCCAGTTCAGTATCCACTAGGTGTAAAGAAAGAGCACTTACACACTCGTGACGCTGCTGGTCTTTTTGATGTTTCTCACATGGGGCAACTGCGTCTACACGGTGAAAATGCAGCCGCTGTTTTAGAATCTCTGGTTCCAGTAGATATTATCGACCTGCCTTCTGGTAAGCAGCGCTACGCCTTCTTTACTAATGAACAGGGCGGCATCATGGATGATCTTATGGTTGCTAACCTTGGCGATCACCTATTTGTTGTTGTGAACGCGGCGTGTAAAACACAAGATATCGACCACCTAACGGCTCACCTTCCTGCAGACGTAAAAATGGAAGTGATTGATGACCGCGCTCTATTAGCACTTCAAGGCCCTAAAGCTTCTGAAGTTCTTGCTCGTTTCCAACCAAGCGTTGCAGACATGCTGTTCATGGATGTTCAAAAAGTCGATATCGACGGCGTAGAGTGCATCGTAAGCCGCAGTGGTTATACCGGTGAAGATGGCTACGAAATCTCAGTACCGAACGATCACGCTGAAGCACTTGCTCGTAAACTAACATCAGAAGCAGAAGTAGAGTGGATTGGCCTTGGTGCTCGTGACTCACTTCGTCTTGAGTGTGGTCTATGTCTGTACGGTCACGATCTAGATACAACAACAACGCCGGTAGAAGCTAGCCTTTTATGGGGTATCCAAAAAGTGCGTCGTACTGACGGTGAACGTGCAGGCGGTTTCCCTGGCGCTGATATCATCCTTGAGCAAATCGCGACTAAAGACGTTCAACGCAAGCGTGTTGGTCTTGTTGGTCAGACTAAAGCACCAGTACGTGAAGGCGCTGAGCTGTTCGATGCTGAAGACAACAAGATTGGCGTTGTAACAAGTGGTACTGCGGGTCCTAACGCGGGCAAGCCTGTTTCTATGGCTTACGTTCGTACTGACCTAGCGGTTATTGGCACTGAAGTATTCGCTGAAGTTCGTGGCAAGAAGCTACCAATGACAGTAGAAAAAATGCCATTCGTACCTCAGCGTTACTATCGTGGCTAATCTCTTTTAAGAGAAACCACTAAGCTAAATGAAAGCCTATTGTTTGCTTCTCTTTATTGGGAAGCCTAACGGTAGGCTTTTTTGATTTTGGTAGCGTATGTCTTTGGTAACGTATTGCTTTTAACGTTACCCACTAACAACGGTTACTTAAAATTCGTTTATAAAATGAGATATGTGGCGATATCGTTACAAATACTTACTATAATCACGATTGTGACGTGTTATGGTGACGATTCATCATTTTTGTAAATAAGTAGTAGGGGTTACAAGGAGTTAACTATGAACGTAAACCATACAATGAGTCCGGTTCGTAAAGCCGTTTTAGGGCTTTTAACGCCATTAATTTACACATCAAGTGTTATGGCAACGGAAAACACGGACGAAAGTACTCCTGATTTGGGTGTAACACCCTATATTGTGAATGGTAGCGACGCTTCAGTCACGGAATTTCCTTCGATGGCAAGCTTGTTCATTGATCGTATTGATTATGACGGTGTTTACTCAACAGGCCCTTACTGTGGTGCGACAATTTTAGATAACTATCATGTACTGACTGCTGCACACTGTATTTATGGTGATGAGAATGCTCAACTTTTCACGGTAGTTGTTCCTCAATTGGAAGATACTTCTCTATTCCCTAACGGTAGCATCCAGAAAGTACGAGTATCTGAGGTGTATTATCGAACGGATTATTCAAACAGTATCAATCAACTATTAAGAAATGATATTGCGATTTTAAAGTTAGAAGCTTCTCTTAACCTTCAATCCTCAGCTGAAACTGTTATCCCTCAATTTGATACATACCTTAATGCTGCGAATGATTTCGTTGCAGTTGGCCATGGTGACATCGAGACTGATGTTGATGGTACGACATTGCTACAACAAGTTGACCTGACATATGTTGATACTCTTAATTGTAAAGCTGTTTTCGGTCCGTTAGTCACTGATAAACAAATTTGTTTCAACGGTAACGGACCGAATAATGGCTTATACGGGGGTACATGCCAAGGCGATTCTGGTGGTCCGGTGTTTTGGAAAAATGGCTCTACATATGAACAGGTCGGTATAACGAGTTTTGGGCCGACTACTTGCGGTGATGACATCGGCGTAACATCTGTATTTACAGAGGTATATGATTATAAAGATTGGATTACGGATGTAACTAAAGGGGTAAATGATAGCACGGAAACTGTCCAGTTTACCGCGACAGAGGCAAAACGAGTTGCTGTTGCTGGGACAAGTGCGTCAACTGGCTCTGGTAGCAGTGGCGGAGGTATTTCATTTGGTTTGCTAGGGATGCTGATGTTGATTGCTGGTGTTAGAAAAGCAGTTAAACGTTAGATCTTCAATGTTTTGAACAAGTCGACGCTTTATTTAAAGATAGCGTCGACTTTTTATTTTTTACTTTTGCAGGTGTGCAGTTGGTTAGTTGCTTGTAGAACTAGTTACTCAGCTCGATAACCGCTTTACGGCTGTATCTTTCTAGAATCTCATCCATCTCTTTTATCGCAGCATTGATGCTTTTAATCCCACCTTGAGCCACACCTTTTTCATTTTCGTTCAATGCAGAAAAAGCTTGCTTTAATTCCTTACCTTCCAACATGTTCCCGTGCAGCAACACCTCTTTGTACGTGAGTAGCTTATGTTGTATTGCAATAATTTCTGGGCGGGGATTGTCTGATTCTAATGCGTGACTAATGCAAGGAAATGCCGATTTATAACGATTCGCAATTTCCAATATGACGTCTTTCTTATTCGCAATTTTTCTAACTTCCCAACACTTGAATACTCAAGTTACCTAGCCTGTACGTTCACAACTGATATCAGTGTGAAGGTTTATGAAACGTAACGGTTTTTATCAAGCGAATAATATGCCTTTGATGGCTTATGTAAACCATCACAAGTCAATATGGTCTGCTTCTTGCGGGATTTAGGACATAACTGTCTTTTGAGGATGAGCTTATGTCACAAGAACCCATAATATTGGCGCTGATTGAGCGTAGGAAACAAGCAAACTTGTCTCAAGAAAAGTTAGCCTCGAGTGCAGGAATGAGTTTAAAAACCTATCAAAGGATTGAACGCGGCGAGGCTGACATCAAGATGTCTCAGTATCGTTCAATCACCAGAACCTTAAAAGTGACGGATTTGGATGTGGTACTTGATATTGTTGGTGCATCACAAGCGACGGCAGAAGATGTAGCAGCAGTCAGTCGCCTGCTGACTAGCGAAGAACGCATGCTCTTAATTAAATTGATTTTATCGGTCAAAAAGAAGCAGTAGTCTTTCTTTCAAATAAACAGCGTAATAGATCGATTCGTTAGTCAAATTGACAGATACTTCTAGGGTAATGTGTTCTCTGAGGGCATGAAGCCATCAGCTCACTCTTCCACGCAGCTGTTTGGTGGTGCTTCTTTGTTTTTTGCTTTCTAAACGTCTTTTCTGAGAGCCACGCGTCGGCTTAGTTGCTCGTCTTACTTTTTGAACCTTTGTCGCTTCCAAGATCAATTCTTTCAAGCGCACTAAAGCATCATCTCGGTTTTGTTCCTGAGTTCTATACTGTTGCGCTTTAATGATAATCACACCGTCTTTGGTGATGCGGCTATCTTTGTGTGCGAGGAGCTTTTCTTTATAGAAGTCAGGTAGGGTAGAGTGCTTGATATCAAAACGTAAATGTATCGCGCTCGATACTTTATTGACGTTCTGACCGCCGGCTCCTTGTGCTCTGATCGCTGTTAACTGGAGTTCCCAGTCTTGAATCGAAACAGAGTTAGATATTTGTAACATAAACATCCATTTTGAACGGTAATATGGCGCCATGATACTGAATATTGGTTATGGTATCAGTAACTTTATTTAAGAGTGGTAGTAGTGATGAAAATAGATTTAACGGCATATGAAGGATTAATCTTTGATATGGACGGTACGTTGATCGATACAATGCCTGCACATGTAAAGGCGTGGGAGCGAACGGCTGAAGAGTTTGGCTTTCATTTTGAAGCGTCTTGGCTGCATAGCTTAGGTGGCATGCCGAGTTATAAGATAGCCGGTGAGGTGAACAGCAAATACGGTTTATCGCTCGACCCACAAGCGGTTTCTACGTTTAAAATGGCGTCGTTTGCGGCTATCGAAGACAAAGGAGACGTTATCCCTTGTACTCACTCTCTGTTGTTAGAGCATCTGGGTAACAAGAAGATTGCAGTCGGAACGGGCAGTCAACGTAAAAGTGCCGAACAGTTACTGGATAAGACAGAGATCTTGAGTAAGCTCGATATTCTCGTGACAGCAACAGACGTTAAGAATCACAAACCAAATCCGGATACTTTCTTAGATGCGTGTTTTGGTATGGGTTTGCAGCCAAAGCAGTGTGTTGTGTTTGAAGATACGAACCTAGGTAAGCAGGCTGCTCATGCTGCGAACATGGATTGTATTCTAGTGGTAGAGGGGAACACACTAGAGTTCTATCCTGCACCAAGCTGATTGCAAGGATTGGGTTGTTAAACCGCCAAACTAATAGCCTAGCGGAACAATACTGATTTTCTGTTAGGCGATTTCGCTCATTTCGCTGTCTAGGAACAGGCACACACTGTTTCGACCTGCTGCTTTGGCTTCATAAAGTGCTAAATCGGCGCACTTGTAGCTAAGAGCAGGGTCGTTGGTCAGGTTGGTAATTCCACCACTGACCGTCACCACGTTATCGAGCTCAATACTGACTGCGATTCTCAATCTGTTAAGTACATACTCAGCTTCTTCTGTTGTGGTATGAGGCAGAATAACGCCAAACTCTTCGCCACCAATACGAGCCACAAAATCAGTTTCTCGGCACTCTCGTTGTAATACTTGAGCAACGGTTTGAATGACGCGGTCTCCATAATCGTGACCAAATCTGTCGTTGATGCGTTTGAAGTGGTCTATGTCCAAAATCGCTAAACAAGACTGTTCGCGAGTAGGGTAACGATTAACACGAGAGCACTCATCTCGCAGCTCAAGATCGAATTTACGGCGGTTCCAACACCCAGCTAAGGCATCTTTTTCACTCAGGTTTCTCAGTTTGTTTTCTAGCTCTTTGTGTTTACTTATATCCACAAATGAAGCGACATAAAACTGAATCACGTCTTTCGAGTCTTTAATGGTTTGGATTCGCAATATTTCCGTGATCAAAGACCCGTCTTTACGACGATTAACCACTTCGCCTTCCCACATGCCTTTCTCTTTGATGATGCTCCACATCTTGATGTAGAACTCTTCGTTGTAGCGACCAGAGGCAAACATGGACGGTTGGCGGCCTTTTACGTCTTCTAACTCGTAGCCACTCACACGGGTGAACTCTTGGTTTACTTTGATGATTCGGTTGTTTCTGTCGGTAATCACCAAGGCAGACATGCCATTCATTGCGGCCTTAGCAAGTTGGCTCTCGATACTGTTCTTCTTGTGGTTGCTGTTCCACAATACGAAGCCAGCGGAGATCATCGAAATCAAGAAAGACAAGGTGATGATCTGAACGACGATCGCTTGTTTTTCTTCTCGGTATTGACTGCTGAACTGCTGATTTTCAATGTGAAGAACCATGTAAATAGGGCCTTCAAACTGTTTGATTTTAGGGCTGATGTCGGAATGAAAATACCAGTTCTCACCATCGAAATAGCTCGAAGATGTCTTGTCTTGAATCGCAGTCCAAAGCTCAGGGTATAACTTTGCGTAAGTCTGCTCTGAACGTGATTCAATTACATGTCCGAAAGATTCCGTAGGATCCGGCCCCATGATTATGTGTCCGGTTTTGTTGAGAATAATAGGAACAGCAGAAGATGCACCAATTTGATAGTGAAGGCGCTTATAAATCTCAAGCATGTTCAGGTTTGCGATGAAGTAACCAATAATGCGGTTGTTTTCAGCGACTGGCGTCATAATGCGTAGTGCTGGAATCAAAGGGCGAACGATCTCTCCGTTTTCGACTTCAAGATCAATACCGCGAGAGCTAATCTCACCAATCTTTAATTGCTGTAGTACCTCATAGTAATCACGAGAAGACTTGTTCTGCAGTTCGTTCTCGGGGACGACAGTTGCTCGACCGTCTTTGTAGTTAACGCGGAACACTTCGTTTCCAGCTAGATCGAGATAACGAAGCTGAGAATAGTATTTTTGGCCACGAGCTAACATCACCCAAAGATCTTGCAGGGTTTCTTTATGGATAATAGAAGGTTCTCGAATCGCTCGGAGTAGTGTTTGAGACTCGGCGATTGAAGGAACAGAGTTAGAGATTTGCTCAACAATAACAGCGAGTTCATGAAAGCTGTATTCGATCTGGTTCTGGCTGGACTGTTGGATATTTAGCGTGTGCTGAGCTTCAACCCTGTCAAATTCAGAGTTAATGTAGAGGGCAGGGACTAGTCCTAGGGCAAAGATGGTACATAGAAATTGGCTGACTAGTTTTTTTATACTTGTATTCATCGCTGTCCTCAAAGAATCAGCGCAATACTATATATTTTATAGGGTTTTTAATGTGATCTTGACCCAGAAGTTAAGACAAGATTCGCATATAACTACGATTTAAGTGCAACTTTTTGCACTTAAGCTTGATTGTTGAGCAATCACTTCGTTAGTAAATGATTGCTCAATATAGAACACTGCTCCGAAACCTATGCTAAATTAATCGCGATTAATTGCCGATTATCTAACTAAGGGCAGCTAGCTTAGGCTGACGATATTTCCATTACTATCAATATCTAACGACATGAACGCCGGTTTGTCAGGCAAGCCTGGCATGGTCATCACATTGCCGCACAACGCGTAAATAAAACCAGCACCAGCACACAATTTTAGTTCTCTAACGGGCACGTCAAATTGGATTGGTGCACCTTTTACGTGTGCTTCTGTCGAGATCGATAATGGTGTTTTTGCTAAACAAACCGATAGGTCGTTATAGCCATGCAGTTTGAATTCGGCCAGTTGTTTTTTAGCCAGTGGAGATAGCGTAATACTTGCTGCGCCATAGCCAACTTCAGCGACTGCCATCAGCTTTTCTTCTAGGCTTTGCTCTGAGTGATACAAAGGCTTAAATCCACTCTGTTTTTGGCAAGCTTTTACCACGGCGTGAGCCAGTTGAGTCGCCCCTTCGCCACCTTGACCAAATGCTTCGCTTACTTCAACGTTAACGCTTGGATCGAAGTCGGTGATCATCTGTTTCAAAGCATCGAGCTCTTGAGCTGAGTCTTGTGGGAATCGGTTAATCGCAACAACTGTAGGCACTTGGTATTGCTTAACGTTAGTGATGTGCCATTTTAGGTTCTCAAACCCTGCAACAAGCGCGTCTTGGTCATCATTAAAGATTGAATCAGGTAACGGAGTGCCCGGTCTCAAATCGTATAAACCAGAGTTAGCCTTTAATCCACGTAAGGTTGCGACAACCACAGCGCAATCGGGCTTCTTGTTCGACGCTTTCGCTTTTATGTTGCACGCTTTCTCAAAGCCCATGTCTGAGCCGAAACCACCTTCAGTTACCACAAAGTCACTCAGCTTTAACGCTATTTTATCGGCAATAATTGAAGAGTTACCATGTGCGATGTTCGCGAAAGGCCCGGCGTGAATTAGGGTAGGAACGCCTTCAAGGGTTTGCATCAATGTTGGTTCAATAGAATCCTTCATGGTCACGGTCATTGCGCCTGCAACGTTGAAGTCATCTGCGGTTAGCGGCAAGCCTTGTTTGTTGTAAGCAAGTACCACTCGTCCGATGCGCTTTCTCAAATCTTGAAGGTCATTGGCTAGAGCAAGAATGGCCATTAGTTCAGAAGCGGCTGAGATATCAAATCCATCTTCTCGCTCAAAGCCGTTAATTGTTTTGTCTGCTTCGTTCTTGCCAACCGTGATCATGCGTAATGCGCGATCATTATGGTCAAGTACACGTCGCCAAACGATTCTACTTGGGTCGATATTCAGTGCTTTTAAGCCTGAGCGCGTTTCAAAGGCGTCTAACCCTTCACGCTGTTCATGATACAAACGTGCATCAATGGCGGCGGAGGCGAGGTTGTGAGCGGCCGTAACAGCATGAATATCGCCCGTGAGATGCAGGTTTAATTGTTCCATAGGGGCAACTTGAGAGTAACCACCGCCCGCTGCGCCGCCTTTTACACCAAATACCGGGCCCATTGAAGGCTGACGAATGCAGGCCATTGCAGATTGGTTAATCTTTGCGAGGCCTTGTGCTAATCCGATAGTAGTGACGGTTTTGCCTTCACCAAGAGGTGTCGGTGTGATCGCCGTGACTACGACTAACTTACCATCTTGTTGGTTGGCGAGGCGTTCAAGTGATGTGAGAGACACTTTAGATTTGAATTGCCCTAATGGCTGATGTTCGTTGTGGTGCAGGCCAGCTTGCTTGGCAACCTCACTGATGTTTTTAAGGGGAGTAGAGCGACAAATATCAATATCAGACAGCATATTTGATCCTTATATCAGAACCGAAAGGTGGTACGTAAACGTTTGCGTGGCGATAGTACTGTATAAATTTGCCAAGTAAAGGCAAACCACACGAATTATGTGCTGGAAGATAACAGATCTAAAGAGTCATTGCGCGAGATCAAATCTTAAACGAGCAAAATATTCGATATGATTAACTTCAGCTGCCGTTATATTGGTGTTGAATACAAAAAGGGCTGCATATAGCAGCCCTTCAAGGAATGGGTAATCTCACTTGGCGTTAACCTTTAAGAGGTAACTGCCTAATATGGTCGATTAACGATCCCAGTATGTTTCTTCTAAGCTATCTTCGCGTTCAGGTAATGCACGAGAAAGGCGAGGAGAGTGCTGAGTCAACACTTCGTAGCTTACACGGTTTGCGTACTTACAAATTTGAGACAGTGAAGAGTAAGTTAGACAAGTGTGCTCGTGTTTCTCTGAGTTTGGTACATTCACGTGGTGGTAGCTATTTGCTGCCATGTCGTGAAGTAGTGCTGAAAGTGCACCATCGCCAGCGCCATTGGTATTCTTAATCTCAAGTGGGCCACCTAGGTAAGGGCCAATGTGAGAGTACACTTTTACTGGGTCTTTACAGTCTTGCTTACGCATCGCACGGCTGAATTCGTATTTATTGAACTCAGGGATGTTACCCGGTAACAATGGCAGTGTGGTTTCGCGTTTCGCTGGTTCGTCAGTGTAACCTGCCATGTATAGACCAATAGGGCCTGCAGTACATAGAACTAGGTCAACCCACTCAAGTGCCTTGTTAGCAGCCAATAGAGGATCTTTTTCACCCGTTAGCGCTTCACCTTCATCTTCGTTCATCGCGACGATGGTTACGTTTTCTTTCAGGTATTCTTGCCACCATTCAGCGTTGCCTTCGATCACATACTTAGTACCAAGTGTTAGTACAACAGGCACATTGTGCGCTTTCGCGTATTCAATCGCTTTTTGTACCGCTTTTGGCATCGGATCTTCAGGTTTGCCACGCATTAGGTATGACGACACAACCAATGCAGAAGCTTTCTCGAAGACTTTTTCAGGAATGCTTTCTGGAAGAAGTTGGTTCATGTGGCCTTCGTTGATTGCAAACGTACGTTCGCCATCTTCAGAAATCAGCGTGTAACAACGACCAATTGGACCATCAACAGTTTGAAGGTGGTTTAGATTCATACGAGAAGAAGTGCGGCAAAGGTAACGATAACCAAATGAGCCAACTTCAATCTTCTTAGACATTACGCCAAGCAGGACAGATTTGCTGTCCGCAAGTACGGAATAGTTGTGCAGTGTGTTGCCGATAGTATCGCCAGGATATTGATGCGTGATCAAACCGCGCTCAACTAACTCTTCATACAGCGCATCTGCTTTACTTTCTTCCAATACCAGTGAGTGACCTTTACTCAGCTCGTATTTTTCTAGGAACTCGTTGTCAACACGGGCTTCGATATCAACAATCGTTTGGCCAACACCCACAATCGTTGCGCGGTGAAGCTTAGGCGTTTGTTGAATTTGGTTGACCAACGGATCACGTGCGTGAGTTGGAAAGTAGTGCTTAGATTTACGCTGTCCAGGAAACTTCATATGAAAAATACAGTGAAAAAATTTTGCCGCATGATATCACATTTTGTTTCTGTTTCTTTCATTTTTATTACATTTTGAATCACCTGTACAATGTCTGAACAGGTGATTCAACTAACTATATGTTTGAAACTACTCGGTTGGCTGTACTAACGTCGCTGGATCAACGTAAGCCTCTGTACCCCATAGTGGAACAGTTGAAAGGCTGTGTTTGAAGCTACCTTCTGTTTCTTTGGTGGTGTAAGACAAGTAAAGCAGCGACTGATTCTCTGCATCGTAGATACGACGAACCTTCATTGTTTTAAAGAAGATACTTTTCGATTGCTTGAATACCACTTCGCCAGACTTACTCTTGTCTATTTGAGCAATCATTTCTGGTGTAATTTCACCTGTTTGACGACAAGATATAGAGCTATCACTTGGATCAGAAAGGCTAAGGTTTGCTTCGATTGATGCGATATGACAGGTAACACCCGCGATCTTATCGTCATCTAATGAAGACATCTTGATATCCTTCATTGTGAAGAAACCCAGTGAGACGTCGCCAACCTCGTTGTCCGAACAGCCAGCTAACATTGTCACGATACCTGCTGCTATTAAGGCTTTTTTCATAAGAAGTCCTTTTTATTTATATAGTTCTGTTTACTATAAGGATATTGAAAGCTTGGATACGAGTGTAGAGCTTTTCGTTAAGTTCTTAAAGGATGTTGTTGGATAATGAAAAATATGAAGCATTTAAAGTACTTGTTGGCCTTGGTCATGCTCTGTATGCTCTCTGCTTGTAGCTCGGCACCTCAGCCGACCGTATGTCTTCCAAATAACTGCGATATTTGGGGATACTAACCGTAGGTACTAAAAGAATGAATAACGAAATACCTGAAATTGCACACAAGAAAAACCAATGGCTATTTAGTCAGCTCGATATTGCTTACCCCGCAAAAGAGAGCCTCCTCGGCCGTGAACTTTATCAAAGCAAACTTCCATCCAAGACATACCAACTCCTAGCACAAGATCAAACTCCTTCCCAAATTGATGAACTGCATAAAGTCGATTTCCATAAATTGACCGTGCTATTTTCACTCAACCAAGCAAGCGTTTACCAAGATGAAATCGAAAGGGCACACATGCTTGAGTTCTTGAGCCAAATTATGCTTTCTGACGATCATGTATTATATATTGGTACTCAAAACGGTGAAGTTGTGGCGAGCGCTATCGTCACAGAAGCGGATGGTTCCCTATTGATCTCGGATGTCGTTGCTGAAAATGGTCAAAGTATCAACAACTTTGCTAAGCAGTTACACGATTTTTGGGCACAAGATCATGCTTCTTGCGATAAAGTATGGATCGAGAACTAAAGATTCTTTGACAAAGCGTTAATCTAAGTACAATACCCCGTCTTATTTAAAGGGTATTGTATGTACAAGCTATTGATATCAATCGCTGTATTATGTGTTAGCGCTTATTCTTCACTCAGTTTTGCTAACGACTGGGATATTAAACGCATCCTAGTTTTACACTCATACGAACCTTCTTATCAATGGACAGCTGACTTCCAAAAAGGGATAGACAGTGCGTTCAGCCAGTCTCAAACCGAAGTTAAACTCTCAATAGAGTATTTGGATTCAAAGCGTGTCCACAGCCCAGAGTATTACGACTCTCTCGCGAACTACTTACGTGCGAAGTATGCAGGTTATAAATTTGATGGCGTAATTGCGACGGACGATAACGCAGCCAATTTTCTTGAATCTCTGCCTAATTTGATTGATCGCTCCACACCTGTCGTTGCAGCCGGCATCAATGATTTCAGCACCGACATGTACGCGGTGTCTGACAGAGCAACTGTGCTTTACGAGAACGATCAGATAGACGTTAATATTAAGCTGATCTCCAAATTAAGACCTAATCTAAAGAATCTCTATTTTGTAAATGATTACAGTGTCACGTCTGAATTGATTCATAAAGAAATGAACAAAATGATGGCTGAATTTTCAAATATCAATCTCGTAGAAATTCGCGACTTGTCGCTGGAGCATACGAGCCAATTTTTGGAAGGGATCTCTGCGGACGATGCGGTATTGCTCAGTCATTACAACACCGAGTTAAAGCAAGGGGTTTATCACACTTACCAAGAGATTGCGGATACGTTGTCAAAAGCGAGTGCTGCTCCGGTGTTTGCTTTATGGCAGTTCTATATTTCGGGTGATGTACTCGGTGGTTACGTTAATCACTCACAAAGCATGGGTGAACAGGCCGTCGATGCGTTGGATAAATACCTTCCACTTGGTTTTACTACACCGTTAATTCCCGGAGACAACAAACGTTTTGTATTCAATTACCCTGCAATGAAGAGATACGGGATTAGTGGAAACGCGTTACCTGACGAAGCGGTTTTCATTAACGAGCCTTCATCCTTTATTCGCAAAAACTTCCAGTTGTTATTGGGGCTGTCGATGGTGATTGCGGGTTTGAGCCTGATCATCTTGATGCAATTTGTCACTCTGCGCCAAAAGAAAGAGTTGGCGAATAAGAACAAACGAATCTTAAAGCTTCAGAAACAGACCTTGAATATCCAAAAGGATATGATTCATGTTCTCGGAGAGGCAATTGAAACCCGCTCTGGCGAAACTGGTAATCACGTTAAGCGTGTAGCCAAGTTGTCTGCACTGCTTGCTAAGTATCGTGGCTTGAGCCATCGCGAGGTCGAGATGATTGAGATCATCAGCCCAATGCACGATGTGGGTAAGATTTCAGTCCCTGAATCAATCTTGGATAAACCTGGGAAATTAACCGACCAAGAGTGGGAGGTGATGAAGCTTCATACTACGGCTGGCTATAACTTACTAAAGAGCGGAGCGGGTGATATTACCAACCTCGCGGCAATCATTGCTAACGAACATCACGAGCGTTGGGATGGTGCTGGATACCCGAATGGAAAAGTGGGTGATGAAATACACCTGTTTGCTCGTATCACTGCCGTAGCCGATGTGTTTGATGCGCTGCTTAGTGCACGTTGCTACAAAGAACCGTGGCCGTTAGATATGGTGGTCGATTTGTTTGAGCGAGAGTGTGGCTACCAGTTTGATCCTCAGCTAACTAAATTGCTACTGAAACACTTATCCGAGTTTGTCGCTATCCGAGATTCGTACCCCGATACTGGAACTGTAGAATATGCGTCTTCACCTTCGTTTGAAGCTAAGGTCTTAGAAGAGTCGGTTGTTAGCTAACCGTTGCTTTATCTGAGTGGCCTATACGTCTTGGCTTCTTTATCTATTCACCACGATCCGGCTAGGAAGTAGTGATTTATATTTCCCCTGAAATTGAGTCACTTATGTAAACCTCGCAGTCTTTGATTTCGTAGAATCTGGGGTCATTTGATGAAAACTGTTGCTTATGCTGAGCGATAAAGTGATCAACTCCATATTTCGCGAAGAGAAATAAGCCTGTATCTGCAAACTGTTACCTCAATCATCTCGCGCATTGAAAGAACACTATAGGATAAAACTTGGATTCAATCTGAGTGAGATACCTATGCGGTTAGAACAGACTAAATGTGTGATTTTCGATTGTGACGGAACACTTATCGATAGTGAAAAGCTGTGCTGCCAAGCTTTGGTGAACGTTTTCACTGGCTTTGGAGCGGAGCTAAACGTCAACGACTGCTATGCGCACTTTCAAGGCGGGAAGCTAGCCGACATCTTAATGGATACACAAGAACGTCTTGGGTTATCTATCTCGATTGATACACTTGAGCCGTTATATCGCAATGAATTACAAGCACTGTTCCAGCGTCATTTAAAACCGATGGATGGCGCTATCGAACTTATTGAATTCCTCAAACAACAAGACATCGAGTTTTGTATTGCTTCCAATGCACCGAAATCTAGGGTTGAATCTTCATTGGCGATGACAGGCATGCTAGACGACTTCAAAGGCAAAGTGTTCTCAGCTTTTGATGCTAACAGCTGGAAGCCAGAGCCTGATCTAATCATGTACACGGCCATGAACATGGGCTTTCTGCCAAATGAGTGCATCTACGTGGATGATACGTTGAAAGGGATTGAGGCTGGTGTTCGCGCGGGTATCCAATCGTTTCGATTACGCCCGAGTATTGATGAAGCAATCGTAGATCCCGAAGCCGACTCAGCAGAACTCGCGGCTCAGGATATCTACAGTTTAGAAGAAATTTCAGTTTGGATTAATGGCAAGCACTGCTCAAATGGTGGTATATCGAATTCTGCAGCTTTGGTGGGGTAGAGCTTAGTTGAAGGCTGACTACCTTACTAAATTGTTTGGTGTGGAAACCGCAAGATGCACAAGTAAACTTTTCTCCACTTTCTGAAAGCAGATACTCGTCGTGTTGGCATAAAGGGCATGTAATGTCGTCGGTGTTTGGTGTTTCTGTTTTATTCATTATGTGTCACCTGCAGCAAGGGGGTAAGCGAAAAAAGACCCGTTCAATTAGATTACTCCTAAGCTCGAATATTAGACAGTTCTGACACTTCTTAATCTCTCCTTTGCGACTTGCTTCATGGTAATTGATAATGTCATCGTTATTGACCATGGTTTTTGTAATGTTATTAAACAAAAGCCAAAAAGAAAGGACCCATTACGAGTCCTCATTAGTTTGTTTTCAATTCACGCCGCTAGTTCACCAGTTGATCCTTAAGTTCGGTAGCGTGCCAATGTCTGAGATAGAGAAACCGACGCTTCTGTTAGCCTAGATACGCCATTTGAAGAATTCTGAGCCACGTCTTTAATCACATCGGATTGGCTTCGAATATCGTTAAGCTCTGCTGCAATCGTATTGGCAACGTTACTTTGCTCATCGGCTGATGTTGCGATTTGGATACTCATGTCCATTAGTGCTTGAGCTGAATCTGCAATCGAGTTTACGTCGTGACCAATGTTTGAAATCAACTGGCTACTGGTTTGCGCTTGGTCAACCGTCTGTTCGGTGATCTTCGCGATATTTTGGCTCTCTTGCTGTAAGCGTTCAATCATCGCTTGGATTTCTACAGTAGCCGACTGAGTGCGGCTTGCCAGTGTTCTTACTTCATCAGCAACAACAGCGAAACCTCGGCCTTGCTCGCCCGCACGAGCGGCTTCAATCGCGGCATTTAAAGCAAGTAAGTTAGTTTGCTCTGAAATAGCATTGATCGTCGTGATGACCTCGTTAATTTGGCTCGTATTCACATTCAAGCTAGTAACAGAAGATGAGGTTTGCTCAATCAAAGAAGAAAGGGTGGTGATTTCCGAGATTGCCTGTTGAACCTTCGCATGGCTATCGTTGATTTGCTGCGCGTCTTGTTCTGTTTGTTCAGTTGAGCGTGCAGAGATGTTAGAGACTTCATTTGCCGAAGCTGTCATCTGATCCATTGCTGTCGCTACAGAGTCTAGAGAGGCATTTTGGCTCATGATTTGTGTTTCGCTGCGCTTCATCTCAGTTTCGAAAGAAGCCGATGTTTCGCTTAGCGTTGCTGCACTGTGGTTTACGTTGTTGACTAACTCACTAAGCGTGTCCATTGAACGGTCAAGCGCACAACCAATCGTGCCGAACTCATCACGGCCAGGGTGGAAGCCAAGGCGTGATGTTAAGTCACCATCACCAATCTTTTGAGTCGTTGAATAAAGAACCCAAAGTGCGCCGCCTAGGAAAGTCGCTACCCAGTAACAGAAAAGACCAAAAGGCACACACCACAAGAAGCTCAGTAATAAAGTGTACAGTGCTTGCTGCTTTTGATTCTGTATATCGTTAGTTGAAACGGTAAGTGAGTAGTAGTTGCCATCTTGTGCGAGTGCTGTGGCAGTCACAGAACCATTATTTGAAATAGTGGTTTGTTGAGCGCGAGTTTGCTGGCTAACAGAGCGAACAGATGCCGGGGAATCTGATGCTGATAAAATGCCTTGCAGTTGATACTCGACCTGCTGTTTTGCAGTTACGTCAATGTGTTCCATTTTGTTGACGTAGTTCAGTCCAGCTAGGCTTGCCAGAGCGGCAAAAAAGATTAAGAAAATGACCCAAAACTTGTCGTTGATCGACATCTTAATAAACAGTTTGTCTATCGTTCGAAATTGTACTTCTTTCATAAAAACTCCACGGTAAATCCTTTACCGTGGACTCTAAATAACCGACCTCAATAAAAATGTGACTTAAATCGACTAATTGTGAAAATTAATGATAGTGATATGTCATTTATGAGATCTGAATCAAGTAAATTAGTTCTGTATAGGTTTATTAGCCTAAAGAAGGCAGTAACCCTACTGAAATAAGAACTTGAATCGCAATGATAAATACGCCAACGCTACCTGCTAAAAACAACGCTTTGCTACCGCCTAACACTTGGTAACTGGCTTCTGAAGATTGTGGTTTGACAGAGAAATCAGTGTAACGAACCTTGTAGACCATCACTGTTGGTAACAGAATCGCGAGCACTGAAAGTGCAATGGCTGCGTAGCCTAAAGCCATGATGAAGCCTTGTGGGTAAAATAAGGCAAACCCCAGTGGCGGTAAGAAGGTGATAGCAGCTGTCTTAACACGTTTTGCGTTACCTAGTTTCTTGCTCAGTGAGTCGCCCATGAATTCAAATAAGCCCAAGCTCACACCAATAAAAGATGTCAGCAGTGCAAGGTCTGCAAACACACCGACGATCACGCTTAGGTTGGATTGATGAACCGTTTGCGATAGCGAGACTAATAGCGCGCCCAAGCTTGTGTCAGACAACAACTGCTCTTGGCTAATCACGCCCAAAGTAACACTTTGCCAGAAAACGTAGATAACCAGAGGCAGTGCCGAGCCAATAATCATTACCTTACGTAAAGAACGAACGTCACCATCTAGGTATCGAACAATTGATGGGATGCTGCCGTGGAAACCAAAAGAGGTAAACACAACCGGAATAGCCGCAACAATAAGGCCTTGCTGTAAAGGCATGCTCATTAAGTATTGAGAGGTAATGTTTGGCGCTAGGAAGCTGAGTACCAAAACCATCGCGATAAGCTTTAAGCCAAACAAAACGCGGTTAACTTTATCAACACTGTGTGTACCAATCGTAACAACGCCGGCAACTAATAGGGTAAATAGAAGCGTGGTGATTTGAGCATTAAGTTCGATACCCGCGATATCCGAAATTCGTTGGTTAAATTGCGCACCGCCGCCAGCTATGTATGCCGCACACAGAGCGTAGAAAAGAAACATCACCGCGAAGCTCGCAATCCACTTTCCTTTTGTCCCCAAAATGGTATGAGCTAACGTGTGTAGGGTAGCGTCAGATTCTGCGAATTGGTGAAGCTCTACCATTAATAGCGCAGTAAAAGCCATTAACGCCCATAAACCCAGCATCAAGAAAAGTGAAGTTGAAAAGCCAATACCTGCAGAAGCAAGTGGAAGAGCGAGCATGCCAGCACCAATGGTTGTGCCTGCAATGATCAAAGTACTACCAAAAACCTTTGATTTATTCATTGTATATAATTCTTTACGTTAGGGTGTGTTTTCATTGTAATTCTTCTAGCTTAAGCGCATAAACCCAAAGAATATCTCGATTTTGAAGTATTCTGATTGAGTTTAATTCCAAATGCAATTCTTATTGTAATTAAAAACATCCACTGTAAATTAATATTTACACAAAGGGGCGTGTCAGCATTCAAATGAGCAAAGCAAACGTTTGACCATGATCGGTTTCAAAATTTACGAGTAATTTGTTGTACTTGGTGTAAGGTGGCAGTACATATGTCGTTCGCGTATACCCCTTTAACGCAAAAAAGCGTTAATGATCGCGAGTAGCTTTAAGCTATGAATATGGAATGGGTAGAGTAGAGTGCGTTCATCAAAGTGACATAATATAAGTCCAAGATGGTGCACTAGTTAATCGGACATCATGTCCACATCAAGGAATAGAGGGGGCACAATGAGTGACCAATCTTATAATGACGAAAGTCTAGAGTTGTTAGATGCTATGGAAATTGGCATTGATTTGTCTGACTATGAGCAGACAGTGAAACAGTTAGCAGAAGAGCTTTTCAAGTCTTCGAACTAAGCTTTTAAGAGACCCTGTAAATAATTTTG